>CAZLBU010000128.1:0-4473 GCA_964557815.1 uncultured Bifidobacteriaceae bacterium
CCTGCCGGTCGCGGCCGTGGACGATGACCTTCGCGATCATCGAGTCGTAGTTCGGTGGGATGGTGCACTCGGCGTGCGCCGCCGTGTCGACGCGGACCCCAGGCCCTCCGGGGATGCTGAACGCGTGGATGAGGCCCGGGGAGGGTACGAAGGTGACCGGATCCTCGGCGTTCACGCGGCATTCGATGGCGTGTCCGGTGAAGGTGACCTCGCTCTGCTTGAACGAGAGGCGCTCACCCGCCGCGATGCGGATCTGCTCCTTGACGATGTCCAACCCGGTCACGAACTCGGTGACCGGGTGCTCCACCTGGACGCGGGTGTTGACTTCCATGAAATAGAAGTTGCCCTTCGCGTCCATCAGGAACTCGAACGTGCCCGCATTGGTGTACTGGACGGCACGCGCCGCGTCCACCACCACCGCGCCCATCTTGCGGCGCACCTTGTCGGAGACCGCAATCGAAGGCGATTCTTCGATGAGCTTCTGGTGCCGCCGCTGGATGGAGCACTCGCGCTCGCCCAGGTGCACGACGTTGCCGTGGTGGTCGCCGAGAATCTGGTACTCGATGTGCCGGGGCGACTCGAGGTACTTCTCGATGTAGACATCGCCGACGCCGAACGCCGCCTCGGCCTCGCGCTGGGCCGTTCGGAAGGCGTGCGCGAGATCCTTCGGCTCCTTGACGATGCGCATCCCGCGGCCGCCGCCACCGGCTACGGCCTTGATGATCACCGGGAACCCGATGTCGCGTGCGACCTTCGCCGCCGCCTCCTCGCTCTCGACCGGCCCGTCGCTGCCGGGCAGCATGGGGACGCCGGCCTTCTTCATCGCCCGCCGCGCCTTGGCCTTGTCGCCGAGCAGCCGGATGACGCTGGGGTCGGGCCCGATGAACCGGATGTGGCACGCCTCGCAGACCTCGGCGAGGTACGCGCTCTCGGAGAGGAATCCGTAGCCGGGGTGGATGGCATCGGCGCCCGTGATCTCGGCGGCGCTGATGATCGCCGGCACGTTCAGGTAGCTGTCGGCACTCCGGGCGGGCCCGATGCAGATGTCCTCGTCCGCGAAGCGGACGTGCAGCGAGTTCTCATCGGCCTCGGAGTACACCGCGACGGTCTTGATGCCGAGCTCGCGGCACGCGAAGATGATCCGGAGCGCGATCTCCCCGCGGTTGGCGACGAGGATTTTCTTGAACATAGGCGTCAGGATTTGAGGCGGATGGCGAAGAGACGCTCGCCGTACTGGACCGCCTGGCCGTTCTGCACGTAGATGCTGACGACTTCCCCGTCCACCTCGGAGTCGATCTCGTTCATCAGCTTCATCGCCTCGATGATGCAGAGCACCTGGCCCTTGCGGACGCCGTCGCCGACCTCCACGAACGGCTTGGCGCCGGGTTCGGCCGAGCGGTAGAACGTGCCCACGATGGGCGAGGTGACAATGGCCAGGTCTTCACCCGCCGGCTCGGCCTCCCCAGCACTCGCCGTGGGGGCTGGGGCCGGGGCCACCGCGATCGGCGCCGCCGACGGCATGATCACCGGCGCCGGTCCCGCAGGCACGGCGGAACCGCGCTTCACGCGCAGCTTGAAATCAGCGCGCTCGAGTTCGAACTCGCTCAGCTCGCGCTCTCGGATGAAATCGATGAGCTGCTTGATCTCGTCCAGGTTCATCAGGTCGTTCGCACCTCGGCGACCGGTTCGGTCAGCCAGTCCGGCCCCGCGTCGGTCGCCAACACGTCGTCCTCGATTCGCACGCCGCCCCAGCCCGGGAAGTACACCCCCGGCTCGAGCGTGAAGACCATCCCGGCCACCAGGGGGCCTTCCGAAGCCCCTGGCCGCCGCCGGGACAGCCGCGGCCGCTCGGGCACCTCGAGGCCGAGCCCATGGCCCAGGCCGTGCCCGAAGGCCTCGGCCATGCCCGCCGCCGCCAGCGTCACACGCGCGGCGGCGTCCACATCCTCCGCGTCCACGCCGACTCTTGCCGCCGCAAAGGCGGCTCGCTGGGCGGCCGCCACGGCCATCAGGCATTCCCGCTGCCGGCGCGTCGCCGGCCCCAGGGTCACCGTCCGCGTCATGTCGACGGCATAGCCGTCGAGCATGCCCCCGAAGTCGATGACCACCATGTCACCCTCTTCCAGTACCCGTTCCCCGGCCCGGTGGTGCGGGAGGGCCGCGTTGGGCCCGGAAGCGACGATGGTATCAAACGCCGGTTTGTCAAAACCCTTCTGGCGCAGCTCCCAATCGACCACGGCGGCAAGCTGACGCTCCGTCGATCGTGCTAAGACCTTCGGGATTATACACTTAGCGACATCGGAAAGTCTCCGGCCCGCTTCACGGAGTTTTGCGACCTCCCAGGCGTCCTTGCGCACGCGGAGTGACTCGACCACGCCTTCGGTCGGCGTCATCTCGGCCCGGCACTCTACCGCAGCCAGCCGCGCCTTGAGGTCTACGTGCTGGCGCACCGTCAAATGGGCGCTTTCGAAGCCGAGCCGTGCCGGGGCCAGCCGGACTGCTGCCTCGACGAGCGATTCCTCGGCAGTGCTCTGGCCGGGCGGGGCCGCCACGACCTCGAGCGACGGCAGTCCCCGTGCCAGCTCGTCCAGGGTCTCGGCGTAGCGCGTGTCGCTGAAGAGCCGCAACCGATCGCTCGTGACCAACAGGAGCCCGGCGCTGCCGAAGAAGCCCGTCATGTAGGCGATGTTGGGCCGCGAGGTCACCACGAGGGCGTCGAGCCCCTCGGCGGCGAGGGCGTGGGACAGAGCGACGCGGCGTGGTTCCAGGAATTCGGCCGGGGCCGATCTCATCGTGGGGCGCTACGAAGGGCCTCGAGCCAGTGTTCGAGCTCGATCAGCGCCTCTTTGTCGGCATCCGGGTGGAACTGCTCTCCGGTGCCGGCCTCGGCGGATGGCGGCACCCGTCGCACCTCGTGGCTTCGCAGTCCGGCTTCGAGATGGGCGAACGGGTCGGTGGGCAGGGGCCCGGCTGGCTCCGCCGCGGATTCGATCGACGGCGTCAGGGCTGCGTTGTCCTGGATGGCGTCGAGCGCAGCGATGGCGGGAGGCGTCTCCGCCCCGAGCTGCTCGACCAGGCGATCGAAGTCGAAGAGGGCCTCGATGGAAACCTCGGATTCAGCGGACTCGGCCGTGGCCGCCGGCGCCACCTGCTTCTCCATCCGCTCGACCGTCTCCTCGAGCTCGGGGTCGTGCCGCGCGAGTTCCAGGGCCCGGCGGTAATAGGCCAGCGCCTCGGCGATCTGCCCACGGCGCTGATGGATCTCGGCCAGCCCGCGGATGGCGGCCAGGTTGTCGGGCGCGCTGCGCACGACGATCGACAGCTCGTCGCGCGCCTCCGCCAGTTGGTCCAGCTCGAGCAACGCACGGCCCAGCGTGACGCGTGCGGAGAGGTACCCGGGATGCCGGGCGAGCCCGCTCCGGCAGACATCGATGGCCTCGGCGTTCTCGCCCGCCCGGCGGAGCTCCTCGGCCAGCTGTGCAAACGCGATCGACGACGGGTCCGCCTGGACCCGTCGCCGAAGATCGAGAATGCGCCCGCTCTCTGCAGCCACCGCCTCTGCCCTACGGGACCACGGTTACGGTCTGGGACACCGTGGTCTGCTGGAAAGCGTCGTCGGTGACGGTCAGCGTGACGACGTAGCTGCCGGCGGTGTCGTAGCGCTTCGCGACGGTGACACCCGTGCCGGTCCGGCCACTGCCGAAGTTCCAATCGTAGGCCACGATCCTCCGGCCCGGCGCCGCGCGCGACGCCTCGGCCGAGAAGAAGATGTCCTGGCTGGTCCGCGGCTGGCTGGGCGAGAACACGAACGAGGCAGTCGGCGGGGTGGCCGTACTGACCACGATCGTCTGCGACACCTGCGCCGTGTGGCCGGCCGCGTTGGTGACGCGCAGCGTCACGACGTAGCTGCCGGGAGCACGGAACTCGTGATCGGTGTTCATGCCCGTGGACGAGGTGCCGTCGCCGAAGCTCCAGCTGTAGGAGCAGGCAGTGCCGCAGGCTACTCCCCTGTCGGTCGTCGTCGAGGCGTCGAACAGGACGGTCTGGAAGGCTGCCACCGCAGTCGGCGAGAACACGAACTTCGCCTCGATGCGGCTCGGGCCGATGATCACCCCGGGCGGCAGGAGGCGGAGGTCCACCTGCCGCGGCACCTCACCGCGGTAGTCCCCGCCGATGGGGGTAACGAGGAACGTGACGAGCGAACCCTCCCCGGTCGAGACCGAGGGGCGGGGCGGGGACGTGTAGGTCACGCGCGCACGCCCATCGTCACCCGTGACCACGGTGCGGGCTGACAGGGTGCCAAAGTCCGCAACCGTGCCGTCCACCATCATCTCGAGGCGCAGGCTCACGTTGCGTGCGGGCTGGCCGTTCGGTCCGCGCGCGTCGATCGTGATGGCCGATTGCGACACGCCGTCCTGAATGATGCTGTCGGGCACCGCCTGGAGGCTGAGTGACAGGGCCAACTCCGACGGG
>CAZLBU010000128.1:4483-8038 GCA_964557815.1 uncultured Bifidobacteriaceae bacterium
GCCAGGGCGGGCGCCTCGGTTTCCTTGACGGTGCACGACGTGGCGACGAGGGCCAGCGCCAGCAACCCGATGATTCCTGATCCGCTTGTCCGCATGATGCGCTCCACCTGCTGCCCTTCTACTCGGCGTCGGCGAAATCGGCGAAGTTCACGCTCAGCGTGCCGCTGGCGATCACCTCGTTGCCCACCTGGTCACGCCCGAAGAACGTGATCTCCGCGATGGTGCTGATGATGACCGAGCCGCCCAGCCCGCGCAGGTTGCGGAGGGGCGCCTCGAGCTTGGCCTGGTTGCGCACGACCTCGAACACCACGTCGGCCGTGCCCTGCGCCGGAATCGTGACCGTCGCGGCGCCATCGAAGGCGTACGGCACGTCCACACCCTGGGTGTTGCGGCCATCGGTTCGCCGGAACTCCACGCGGTAGCGCGAGATCGTGATCGTGTTGAGTGAGGAGGGCGCCGTCGGGCTGGAGCCCGAGCCCGGATTCCTGAGCGCCAGCCGCATGGTCGCCCGCCCCAGGTCGTTGAAGATGCCCCCGTCGGTCTGCACGTCGGAGGCGAGGGGGGTGCCGAACTCCTCCGGGTCCGCCCCGGAGGCCCCGACGATGGAGTCGATGATCACGAAGGCGGGCGAATCGCCGGTGCGCGTGAGCTCGCTGGCGCAGGATGTCAGGCCAATGATGCTCGACACCGCGACCGCGAGACACGCGAGCGTGCGAGAACGGAGGATGCTGTGCATGACGTCGTCCCTACCCCTTCGTGATCCGCGGCGTGATGAAGATCAGCAGCTCGCGGTTCTCCTCACTCATTTCGTCGCGCTTGAACAGCCAGCCGAGCAGCGGGATGCGGTTCAGCAGCGGCGTTCGCCCCTCGACCATCTGCTCGCGGCTCGTGTAGATGCCGCCGATCACCGTCGTCTCCCCGTCGGACACGAGCACGCTGGTGACGGCGCGCTGTGTGTCGATCGGCGGGATGCCGTTTACCTGCCGGCTGTAGTCGGGCGCGGCGTTCTCGATGGAGATGCGCATGATCACGGTCCCGGCCGCCGTGATCTGCGGCGTCACGCGCAGCTGCAGGGCCGCGTCCTTGAAGGTCACCGTGATGGTGTTGTTCGCCTGCGTCTGAATCGGGATCTGCACGCCCTGGGTGATTTCGGCCTCGACGTTGTTCTGGGTCGACACTCGCGGGGTCGAGAGCAGGCGTCCCTTGCCGGTGCGCTCGAGCGCCGACAGCGCCACGTCGAGGTTCAGCGCGCCGTTGATGGACCCGAGCGCGATGCCGAGTGCGCTGGTCGCCCCCGAGGGCACCGGCAGGTTCGCCGCGCCTTCGATGCCTACCGAGTTCGGAAACGTGAGGTTCGTCGTGTTGCCGAGCGCCGGATCCATGCGGCCGCCGAAGCCCCACTGCACGCCCAGTGACCGAGCGAAGTCGCGGCTCGTCTGCACGATGCGCGCCTCGATCTCCACCTGCGGCTGCGGCGAGTCGAGGTTGGTGATGAGCTCGCCCGCGGCCACGAGCCGCTCGGGAAGATCCCGGATGATGAGCGTGTTGGTGCGCTGGTCGATCTGCACGTCGCCCCGTGTCGAGAGCGCGCTCTTCGTGATGATCGGCACCAGGTCCGCGGCCTTGGCGTAGCTCAGGGGCCGCGTCATCACTTCCAGGTTGCCTGCGAGGGCCTGCGCCTCGGCCAGCTTCCGCCGCTCCTCGTTCTCCTGCGCGAGCACGCTGAGCGGCGCGATGCGGACGATGGTGCCGTCCACGGCGTAGCCCAGCTTATTGGCCTTGAGGATGATGTCGAGGGCCTGATCCCACGGCACCTCCTTCAGTGACACGTCCACCGTGCCCTGGATGCTCGGGTCGATCACGACGTTCAGGCCGCTGATCTCCGCGAACGTCCGCAGCACGGCGCGCAGGTCGGCGCCCTGGAAGTCGAAGGTCACCGGGTGCCCCGTGAAGCGGGGCGGGGCCGGCTCGGCCGCGGCGGGCTGTCCGGCCTGCACCACCGGGGCGGGCGCCTGCGCGGCCGTCAGGGTTGCGGCGCTGGCGGCGGGCGCCACCGCCGGCGCCTCCGCCACGGGCGCCGATTCGGGCGCGACCGCGCGGGTGGCGGCGACCGGCTCGGGCCGCGCCGGCGCGGCGGGTGCCACCATCGAGGCGGCCGCCTCGGCGGCCCGCGTGCCGAGCACGCGGAGCTCCTCGCCGACGCTTTCGACCGTGTACGGAATCTTCTTCACGAGGTCGATGACGACGCGCGTGATGAGAGGCTCGGTGCTGTTCACACCCACGCGCACGCGCCGGACGTCGTCCTGGTTCACGGCGGTCGCGGCGGGCACCTCGCCCATCGCCACGCCCTCGAAGTCGAGGAGCACCCGCGCCGGCATGTCATTGACTTCCTCCACCCTGGAGGCGATCAGGCGGCCGTTGCCCGAGAGCGCGATGGCCGTGCCGTTGGGCAGCGACATCGGCTTGACGCCGGTCAGGCGCGTGGCCAGCCGCTCGGCCGAGGACTGCGGCGCGCTGCCCCCAATCTCCTGCGCCGCATCGGGCCGGGCGGCCACGGGTTTGCGCAGCAGCACGGGTACGGTCGCGACGGCCGGAGTCGCCCGATCGCGGTCCACCTCGACGTAGATGAGATTGCGCGACGAGCGGACACGGTGCGGCGCCGGATGCGCCAGGGCCACGCGGACGCGCGCAACCGGCGAGCCGTCGGGGGCCGTGGCCGATTCCAGCCGCACGTTCGAGACGGGCGGCTCCATGGCGCCGAGCCCGCGGCCGTCCAGGTGCTCAGCGCGGGCGTTGCGCAGGTCCACGAACACCGTCAGCGGATCCGGCTGGCTGGTCAGATAGGCCACCGGCTCGCTGGTGTCGATGAGGACGGTACTGACACCGCCGTCAAGCCGGCCCGAGATGGACCGGACGGCGGGGCCGTCCGCGACCGGCGGCCCGCTGGCCGTCAGCGTTACGGCGAGGGCCGCCATCAAGGGCGCGGCCCAGATCAGTCGAGGGTAGCGACTGCCCATCACTTGTTCTCTCCACCGCGAAGGAACTTGCGCACTTCGCGCTGCTTTTCGAGCGACAGAGGATCGTTGACTTGCTGCAGGATGATGACCATTTGCGGCGTGATCGTCCGGATGGTGCCGTCGGCGAGGCGATCGCCGGGCCGGACCGTGTACACCTTGCCGGCCGCGCCCGACACCATCGCGGCGAGCGATCCGCGATTGTCGATGATGCCGCGCACCACGATTTCCTCGGCCGTCAGGCCCGCCACGCCCTCGACCCTGGTCTCGGTCGCTGCCTTCCCCTGCTGCACCCCGGTCGGCGTGACGAGCGAGACGAAGGGATCGCGACGGCCGTCGATCGTGTAGGCGTAGTTGGCCGGTGGCGTCGGCGCGTTGGCCGGAGCCTTGGCGGCCGCCGGCGCCGGCTGGGCGGCCGGGGCCTGCGCGAGCGCCTGGCTCGCGCCGGCCGTCGCGACGAGCGCGGCCACGATGAATGGTTGGAGGCGAGTCATTCGGTCTTCTGCGCCGGTGCGGCCTTCTTCGCCGGCGTCCCCTTGGT
>CAZLBU010000129.1:0-5122 GCA_964557815.1 uncultured Bifidobacteriaceae bacterium
CATCTGAATCGAGATGAGCTTCGACACGCCCGGCTCCTCCATCGTCACGCCATACAGGCGATTGGCGATCTCCATCGTCTTGCGGCTATGCGTGATGATGATGAACTGCGTCCTGTCCATCATGCCCCGCAGCAGCTCGACGAAGCGGCCGATGTTCGCGTCGTCGAGCGGCGCGTCAATTTCGTCCAGCAGGCAGAACGGGCTGGGCTTGTAGCGGAAGATCGCGAACACCAGCGCGATGGCGGTGAGCGCCTTCTCGCCGCCCGACAGCAGCATCACACTCTGCAGGCGCTTGCCCGGCGGCGACGCGACGATGTCGATGCCGCTCTCGAGCGGGTCGCTCTCGTCGAGGAGGCTGATGCCGGCGCGGCCGCCTCCGAACAGCGTGGAGAAGGTCTGCTGGAAGTTCGCGTTGATGGCGGTGAACGCGTCGCGGAAGCGGGCGTGCGTGGTCTCGTCGATGCGCTTGATGGCCTCGTTGGTCTGCGCGATCGAGTCGATGAGGTCCTGGCGCTGGGTGGTCAGGAAGACGTGGCGGTCCTCGAGCTCGCGGTGCTGCTCGATGGCCATCATGTTCACGGGGCCGATCTTGTCGATTTTGCTCCGGAGCTCGGCGATCGCCTCCTCCGCCGTCATGCGCTCCGGCGCTGGTGCCTCGGCCGTCTCCTCGGCCGCGGCTTCCTCTTCGTCTGGTTCCACGGCTTCCGCCGCGCGGATGGCGCGCACGTCCGGCTCGACCACGCCGTCGGCTTCCATGCGCTCCACTTCCTCACGCACGGTGTCCAGCGACGCGCCGACGGCGTCGATGGCCTGCTGCGCCAGGTGGCTCAGGTCCGACTCCGCAGTCGCCCGGTGGACCTCCAGCTCGGAAGCCAGCGCCCGGACGGCCTCGAGGGCCCGGCGGGCGTCGCGGATGACACCCTCCTGTGTCTCGACCCCCGCGCGCAACTCCGCCGCCCGATCGTCGGCCTGGCGCATCTCGTCGCGCAGGCCGTCCAGGGCGCGGACGTCCTCGTCCATGCGCTGCTCGTGCTCGACGACTCCGGCCAGCAGGCGCTCGCGCTGCTCGCGCATCAACCCGATGTCACGCACGCAGGCCGTCACCCGGTTCTCGAGCTCGACAGCCGCGGCTTCCATGCGGGTCACCTCCCCGGCCGCTGCGGCGCAACGCTCGACGAGCGCGGCATGATCGGCCCGGGCCTCGGCGGCTGCGCGACTGGCCGTTTCAGCAGTCTCCCGCGCCCCGGCGAGGCGCTGCTGCGCGCCGGCAAACGCCTCGTCTGCCACGCTCTTGTCTTCATCGAGCCGCGCGATGGACTCGCGGGCCTCTGCCTGCCGCTGGTCGAGGCCCGCAATCTCCTCTCGCGCGCGGCGAATCTCGGTGGCCACGAGGTCGGCGCGCTGCTGCAGCCGGAACTCGTCCTGCGCCGCGCGCGCGGCCTGTGCCTCGACCGAGACAATGGCCTTCTCCTGGCGATGGATTTCGGCCCCGAGCGCCTGGATGGCCGCGGTGGCGTGCGCGATCGTCTGCTCGAACTGCGCGGTCTCGTCTGCCAGGGCGGCCAGCGCCGCACGCTCGGCCCCGACGCGCTCGCGCAGTTCCTTGATCTCGCGCTTGGTGCCGAGGATGCCCCGTGCCTCGGCCTTGTCGCCCCCCGTGACGGTGTAGCGGCCGCGAAACACGTCGCCTTCGACGGTGGCCACCGGCACGGGTACGTTCTGCGCCACGCGGGAAGCCGTCTCGAAGGAGTCGGCGATCAGGGCCTCGCCCATCGCCGCCCGGAGCGCCGGCGCAAACGGGCCGTTCACGCGCACGACGCTCTGCAGCCGCACGGTCCCGGCAGGCACTCCCGTGCCTTGAACTTCCGTGCCTTGAACCTCCGTGCTTTGAACCTCCGTGCCTTGAACCTCCGTGCTTTGAACCTCCGTGATCTGAGCCTCCGTGCCCGGCCTTCCCACGATGAATCCACACCGGCCGGCATCCTCCTGCCGGATCAGTCGGAGGCCCGCGGACACGTGCTCGAGGCGTTCCACGAGGACGTGCTGCAGGAGATCGCCAAGGCAGGCCTCGACGGCACGCTCGTAGCGAGGCTCGACCTCGAGGAAGTCGGCGAGGGCCCCCATCTGTCCCACGCGGCCATTCGCGTTGACCAGCACCATGCGCGCCGCATCGGCAAAGCCTGCCCGGTGCGCGTCGAGCTCCTCGAGCGACCGCAGCCGCGCCGCCGCACCCGCCAGTTCCTGCTCGCGCGACCGCACGTCACGGGCACGCCACTCGTGCTCGATGCGCGCGCTGGCCAGCTCCGACTCGCGCGCGGCACGGGCCACGCGGGCCGCCTCGAGGCCTTCCTGGGCCCGCCGCAGCTGCTCGCCGGTGGCCTGGCGCTCGGCCTGCACCCTCTCGATCTCGGCGTGCAGTTCAGCGGCCTCGACGTCGAAGCGACGTTCGGCCTCGACCGCGCGCTCGCGCTGCGCCCCCGCCGACTGGATCGCGGCGTTGAGCGCCGTGAGCGTGTTGACCACCGCATAGACGCCGGCCCGCGCGCTCTCGACGTCCTGTTCCACGGCCTCGATCGCCTGCTGGGCCCGGGCGTAGTCGTCCGCCGCGGATCGCGCCACCTCCGCGGCGGTGTCGCGGCGCTCCTGTGCCTCGGCCGCCGCCTGTCGACGGCCCTCCAGGGCCAGGCGCTCGGGCTCGCGGCGGGCCTCGAGGAGGAGCCGTTCCTGATCCAGCTCAGCGGCGCGGCTATCGAGCATGCCGGCCTGCTGCCTGTCCAGCGCGATCTGCTGCTGGCGACGGTTAATCTCCAACTCGCGTTGGTGCGCCACGTCGCGCACCTTCGTGGCCGCCGCGTCGGCTTCGGCCTGGGCGAGGCGCAGCGTCGCAAGAGCGGTTTCGACTTCGGCCAGGCGCGCGGCTGCCGCCGTCTCGGTGCTCCGGGCGTCGGCCAGCCGGCCCGTGCCGTGTCGATGGCCTCGGCGAGTGAGCGGTAGCGGCGCGCGAAGAGCACCTTCTCCCATCGCCGCATCTCGTCGCGGAGCCGCGTGTATCGCCGGGCCTTCGCGGCCTGACGCTTGAGGGCCCCCTTCTGCTTCTCGACCTCGTACACGATGTCGTCGAGGCGGGTGAGGTTCTGCTGCGCCGCCTCGAGCTTCAGTTCCGCCGCACGCCGGCGGGCCTTGTACTTCGTGATGCCCGCCGCTTCCTCGATCAGCTGGCGCCGATCGGTGGGCCGAGAGCTGAGGATCATCCCGATCTTCCCCTGCTCGATGATGGCGTAGGCCTTGGCGCCCAGGCCGGTGTCCATCAGCAGCTCATGGATGTCCCTCAGCCTGACCTGATGGCCGTCGATGAGGTATTCACTCTCGCCTGATCGGAACAGCCTCCGCGTCACCTCGACCTCGCGCGTCGGCGGCGCGATCAGCCCGGACAGCGCCGCGTGGCCGTTCCCTTCGACCGGCGGGTAGTGCCCGTGTCCGTTGCCGGGCGGCTCATGGCCCACTTCCTTGTCGAGCGAGGGCGGCACGATGACGCCGCTCAGCTTGAGCCGGACTTCGGCGGCACCCGTCGGCTTGCGCGCGTCCGAGCCGCTGAAGATGACGTCCTCCATCTTCTCGCCGCGCAGGCTCTTCGCGCTCTGCTCGCCCAGCACCCAGGTGAGCGCGTCGGCCACGTTGCTCTTGCCGCAGCCGTTGGGGCCGACGATGGCCGTCACGCCCTCGTCGAAAGAGAGCTCGGATCGGTCGGAGAAGGACTTGAAACCGGAAATTTCGAGACGTTCGAGGCGCATGACAGGTCGGCTGAGAGGGAAACCGCCGGCCAGTCTAGCAAGCCCTTCCCCTTGTAGCAAGGCGGAAGGTAGACCCCAATATTTTGGGGTCTACTGCCCTACTCGGCTGGAGCGGTTCCGGGAGAGTTCGACGAGCTTCTCGGCCTCGGGGAAGCGCGAGAGGGCGAAGCGCGCCTGGGGATCGGCAGCGATCAAACGGCGCCGGGCGGTGGCGATGTCGAAGATGGCCTGATCGATCTCGAAGCGGATCATCGCGCGAATGAACTCGAGGTCCTTCGCCCAGGCCTCCTCGTCGATCTTCACGTTCCGCCCGGCGGCGAACTTCTTGAAGTCGTCCATCATCGCGGGCGTGACGTCGAAGTCCCGCGCCACGTACTTGAAGCCCGCGGCCTTCGCGCCCGGACGGGTATCGCCCTCGAAGTAGAACTGCTCGGCGAACGAGGCGAACAGGCCCCGATTGAACAGCGACCGTCCGAAGCGCGTGGGGTTGAATCCCTCGAGCGGGCCATCGAAGCGCTCGTCCGGCTCGATGCCGCCACCCGAGTAGACTTTCCGGCCGCCGGTCGTGTACTTCAGCTGATCCGGCGAGTGCGTGCGCGCGCTCTGATCCTTCATCGTGTAGGTGAGGTACTCGTCGAAGGTGCCGTCCCACGGCCGCTGGATGAGGCGCCCGCTCGGCGTGTAGTAGCGCGCCGTGGTCAGCGCGAGGCCGGCCCCACCGCTCACGCGGTACACCGACTGCACGAGCGCCTTGCCGAACGTGGTCTCGCCGATGATGAGCGAGCGATCGTAGTCCTGCAGCGCGCCCGACACGATCTCCGAAGCGCTGGCGCTGCTGCGGTTCACGAGCGTGATCATCGGGAGATCGGTGTACTCGGGCGTGTCGGTCGCGCGGTAATCCTGGTCCGAGTTCGGCACGCGGCCCCGCGTGTAGACCACCATCGAGCCCTTCGGCACGAAGCGGTTGGTGATGCGGATGGCCTGATCGAGCTGGCCGCCGGGGTTGCTGCGCAGGTCCAGCACCAGGCGCTTCATGCCCTTCTTGGTGAGCGTCTCGAGCGCCTCGCCGAGGTCCTCGTCGGTGTGCTCGGCGAAGTCGGTGATGCCGACATAGCCGGTCTGATCGTCGATCATGAAGACCGCCGACAGGCTGGGAATGCTCACCTGATCGCGCATCACGGCCATCGGGATCAGCGCCTCGAGGCCCTTCCGGCGGATCCCGATGTTGACGAACGTGCCCTTCGGGCCCCGCAGCTTCGCCACGGCGTCCTCGGTCGTCCAGCCCTTGTTGCTCTGTCCCTCGATCTCCGCGATGACGTCGCCGCGCCGGA
>CAZLBU010000129.1:5132-7271 GCA_964557815.1 uncultured Bifidobacteriaceae bacterium
CCTTGTCGTGCGCGGGCGAGCCCTCGAAGACGCGCACCGCCGTGATGTCGCCGTTGGGCGCCTGGATGGTGATGCCCAGACCGTAGTAGCGCCCCTCCTGCCGCTCGCGCATCTGCGCGTAGCTGCGCGGGTCCATGAAGCTCGAGTGCGGGTCCAGCGTCTGCAGCATCCCGTTGATGGCGCCGTAGACGAGCCGATCGGACTCGACCTCCTCGGCATATTGCGACTGGATGGCCGCCAGGGCCGCCGTGAACACGCGGTAGTGCTCGGGCACACGGTCCTGAGTCGCCAGGGCGCTGGTCCCGAACATTCCGCCGACGACAGCTGACCCGGCCACGGCCAGGATGGCCGCCAGAACCGACTTCGTGCGCATAGGGCGATGCTAACCAATAACCCCCGACCCGGCAAGGCTTTCCACGGAGCGGGTGCGGTATACTGCACTTTGGACGTCAGGGCCGGTCCGCCGGCCGCTTCGACTCGCAACTGGAGCAGTACCATGTTTGGTTCCATTGGCATGCCCGAGCTGGTCATCATCCTGGTGATCGCGCTCATCATCTTCGGCCCCAGGAAGCTCCCCGAGCTCGGCAAGTCGCTCGGCCGCAGCCTCAACGAGTTCAAGAAGGCGTCGAACGACCTGCAGAACACCCTCGAGCAGGAGATCAAGCTCGAGGAACAGAAGGAATCAGCCGCGGCCGCCCGCAAGGCCGAAGCCGAGCCGGCTCCCGTGGCTCCCGACAACGCGGCCCCGAGCCAGACCGTCTCCCGATAACCCGACGCCATGGCGCTGGTGCCGTTCCCCAACAGCCCCGCGCGGCGGGATGAGGAGTCGCCTCAGCCCTACGCCCCGGAAGGCGGTGACGCGCCATCGCCGTTCGGTGACGAGGAGGAGCCGCTCGACGGGCGGATGACCTTCCTCGAACACCTGGACGAACTCCGCCGCCGCATCACCCACGCCGTCGTCGCCCTCTTCGTCGGATTCCTCGCGGCCTTCGGCTTCATCGAGCGAATCGTCGCGTTCGTGTATGCCCGCCTCGTCGCCGACGTGCCGGGTGGGAAACTCATCTACACCGAGCCGGGTGAAGGCTTCTTCCTCTACATCAAGATCGCCGCCATCGCGGGGCTGCTCCTCTCCTCGCCGTACGTGATGCTGCAGGTGTGGCTGTTCATCGCGCCCGGCCTCTACGCGCGCGAGAAGAAGCTCGCCGTCCCGTTCGTCGTGTCTTCATCCGCGTTGTTCATCTCGGGCGCCGCGTTCGCGCACTACATCCTGTTTCCGGCCGCCTGGCGCTTCTTCGCGGGCTTCACCAACGAGTTCATCGAGTTCACCCCGCGCATCGACCCGGTGTTCGGCCTCTACGTGAAGTTGCTGCTCGCGATGGGGCTGGTCTTCCAGATGCCGGTTCTCATGTTCGTGCTCGCCCGGCTCGGCATCGTCACGGCCGGCTTCCTGCTGCGGAACATCAAGTACGCCGTCCTTCTGATCTTCGTGGTCGCCGCAGTGGTCACCCCTGACGGCAGCATGGTCGTCCAGACGTTGATGGCGGCCCCGATGATCCTGCTCTATCTCGTGGGCATCCTGGTGGCCTGGCTCTTCGGTAAATCCAATAAATCGGATGACGAGGAGGCTTCCGCGTAAAGTCTCGACTTGGTTTGACTTCCGGCGATCTCGGACCGTATCATCGCCCTATGAGCATCCTTCGCGGTTTGGCCACATTCGTGGTAATCAGCCTGGTGGCGACCGCCCCTGCGTGGGCGCAGCCGGCCGACCAGGAGACCCGCCCCGCGAGCAGCACCATCATCGGCGACACCGGCCTCTGGTTCGTGCCTCTGGGTGAGACGCTTCCCAAGGGCAAAGTGTCGGGGATGGCGGCCCGCATCAACTTCGACCGCTCGGAAGGCTTCTCGGACATCTCGGACCTCAGCGGAATGTTCGCGTTCGGCGCCACGGACCGCATCGAGTTGTTCGGCGCCGTTGCCGTCCAGCGGCGGATCGACGCCGATCGGCGCCCGGTCGCGGAAGGCGGCCAGCCGATGGACTATCCCATCAACGAGGGTTGGCAGACCGGACTCGGGGACATCACCGTCGGCGCGAAGTTCAACGTCGTCTCGCAGGCCACCAACAACGGCGTGGCCTTCGCC
>CAZLBU010000129.1:7281-7999 GCA_964557815.1 uncultured Bifidobacteriaceae bacterium
CGTGCGCGCGGCGGTCAAGGTCCCGACGGCCAGCTACGACGACGGGCTCGGCACCGGCAAGCCCGACTTCCTGGTGGACGGCATCCTCAGTCGTGAAATCGGGTCGGTGGTGGACCTGGCCGGATACGGCGGGGTGCGCTTCCGCACCAACCCCGACGAGTACGAGCTGAGCCACGGTTTCCGCTACGGCGTCGGTGTGGGCTTCCCGAGCCGCTCCCGTCTCAAGGCCTTCGGCGAGCTGTCGGGCGAGTACTACTTCGATAACACCGTCACCTTCACCGGGCCTCAGATCGCGGTGATCGGCGGCCCGCCGCGTTCGTGGGACGTGGATCACCCGGCCGACGTGTTCCTCGGCCTGCAGTATCAGGCCGCCAACGGGTTCTACCTGGGCTCGGGCGTCACGGTGGGCCTCAATCACATCAAGCGCCAGGGTATCGGAGCGTTCTCGAGCAACGGCGGTGACCGCCTGGGGTTCAACGTGCGCCTTGGCTATCACCCCGGCGTGCGCTACTGGGCACCGCCCCCGCCGCCCGCGCCGCCGCCTCCACCCCCGCCCCCGCCCGTCAACCGGCCGCCCACCGTCAAGGCGCGGTGCGAGCCCTGCACCGTGCAGGTGGGCCAGAACTCGACCGTGACCGCCGACGCCAACGATCCGGATGGGGACACGCTCACCTACCGGTGGACCGCCCCGACCGGAACGTTCGCCAACGCAGCGGAC
>CAZLBU010000130.1:0-2238 GCA_964557815.1 uncultured Bifidobacteriaceae bacterium
CGCATCGAGAAGATCGCCGACCGCAATCTCCTCGAGCGCATGCAGCTCCTCGCCGCCGAAGCCCTCGGCGCCGCAGGTCGCGCTCTCGACGGCGCCGCCCTCCTCGCCGCCACCGTCCGCGCCAATCCCGACCCCTCGCTCGAGATCATCGCCGAGACCGCCCGCGTCGCCGGCTGCCTCGCCACCGACGACCCCGCCGCCGCCCGCGCCCACTTCGAGCGCGCCATCCGCGTCTTCTCCGCCATCGGCCAGCACACCGCCGCCGCCGACACCCGCCGACAGGCGGGCCTCGGCGAGACCAGCACGCTGCCTGCCATCACCAGCAGCACCACCCGGTCCGGCGCCGCGCTTGCCGCCCTCGCGCCCGCACCGGCGCCGCGCACCGTGCCCCCGGCGCGCATCATCGAGGCCACCGCCGCCGTCACCACCCTCGCCACGCACCCGCCCCTGCTGGGCATCGAGGTCCTGGCCCTCCTCGGCGACGCACGCGCCTGCAGCCGCGCCGCCCTCATCGAAGAGGACCAGACCGGCGTCCGCCGCGCCCTTGTCTCCCGCACCGACGGATCGGCCGCCGGAGACGGCGGCACGCCCATCCCCCTGGGCGCCCTCGGCATGCGACGCTACGAGCTGCTGGTCGAGCCGCGGCCCAGCCCGTCGGCCCGGACCACCGTCATGGCCGTCGAGCGGCTCGCCCACACCTCCGTGACACTCTCGCGGATGCGGCGCGAGGAACGCGAGCGCGCCTCCCTGTGGCCCGAGCAGTCGCCGGAGGAACAGCTCGGCCTCGTCTACACCTCCGAGGCCATGGTCGAACTCGTGAAGACGACCAGGCGCATCGCGCCGAGCAACGTGACGGTGCTCATCACCGGAGAGACCGGGGCCGGCAAGGAAGTCATTGCCCGCGCCCTGCACCAGGCCAGCGGCCGGCACGACGGCACGTTCCTCCCGTTCAACTGCACCACCGTGCCGCGCGAGATCCTCGACAGCCAGCTGTTCGGCTACCGGCGCGGCGCGTTCACCGGGGCGGTCGACGAGTACCCGGGGCTCATCCGATCCGCCGCCGGCGGCACGCTCTTCCTGGACGAGATCGGTGAGATGCCGCTCGACCTCCAACCGAAGCTGCTCCGCTTCCTCGAGTCGGGCGAGGTCCTCCCGCTCGGTGAGACCCGCCCCGTCACCGTGGACGTGCGCATCGTCGCGGCCACCAATGCGGATCTCGAGCAGCTCGTGAACGAGGGCCGCTTTCGCGAGGATCTGTACTACCGCCTGAACGTCGTCCGCCTGCGCGTCCCGCCGCTGCGCGAGCGGCGCGAGGAGGTGCCGCTACTGGTGCAGGCCATGCTCGAGCGCTTCGCGCGCGAGGCGCAGCGGGATCCGATCCGCGTGTCGGAGGCCGCGATGGAGTACCTGACGCTGTACCACTGGCCGGGAAACGCGCGGCAGCTCGCCAACGAGCTGCGGAGGCTGTCCGCGCTCTCCGAGCCGGGCGCCGTGGTCATGCCCGAGCACCTCTCGCCAGAGATTGCCGCGAGCCGCCCGCCGGCGGCCTCCACGCGTGCCATCACCGACGCGGAACTCCTCGTGCGGACCGATCAGCCCCTGGCGGCCGCCACCGAGCACGTGGAGCGCGTGCTCATCGCGCAGGCCCTGGACCAGCACGGCGGCAACGTGGAGAAGGCCGCGCAGGCGCTCGGCCTGTCGCGCAAGGGCCTCTTCCTCAAGCGCCAGCGCTTGGGCATGCTCTAACGCACAGCCTTCTGCCTTGTGCCTTGTGCCTTGTGCTTGTGCCTTGTGCCTTCCCTGCTAGGCCACGAGGAACTCGCGCGCCCACTGCGCGTTGTCCTCGCGGCCGCTGGCCAGGCGCGTCCGGCGCTCCTCGGCCGTGGGCTGCACGGCACCGGTGGCATCGATGGCGCGCGACACCACGGAGTGCTTGCCCGGCGCGAGGTCCCTCACCGACAGCGACCACAGCCGCCACGCGTACTGGCCGCGCCGATCGTCGATGCGAGCAGGCTGCCACGGGCCACCGTCGATCTGCACCTCCACCCGCTCGATGGGCACCTGCCCGCCCCACGCCGGGCCCGAGATGCGGTACTCCCAGGTGACGCCGACGCCGGGACTGAAGTCCCGGCGCTCCGTACCCGGCTGGCGCCCCCTACCGGGTTCCGGGGCGGGCACGCGCCGGCGCGTGACGCGCGCGACCAGCGACTTCATGTTCGTCTTGCTGATCGACTGGTC
>CAZLBU010000130.1:2248-7914 GCA_964557815.1 uncultured Bifidobacteriaceae bacterium
CCATGACGCGAACGGAAACCCCCGCCTTCACCAGGGTTTCCACCGCGCGCAGGCTGAGGTAGTTGCGCACCTGGTGCTGGCCCTCGTAGCGGCGGTCGATCACCTCGATGCGCGACAGCCACTTGATCTGCGTCATCCCGTACCAGCCGGGCAGGATGAGCCGCAGCGGGAAGCCGTTCTTCGCGGGCAGCGGCTGGCCGTTCAGGTGGAACGCCAGCAGCGCGTCGGGGTTGAGCGCATCCTGCACGTAGACACTGCGCCCGTGCGGCGCCTCGAACTCGCGATTGCCCGCCTGCCACTTCTTCTCGCGCTCCAGGTCCGCGCCCAGGAACACCACTTCTCGCGCCTCGGGCTTCACGCCGCATTCCTTCAAGAGCGCCGCCAGCGGGACGCCGGTCCACACGCCGTTACTGAGCAGCCCGGCCATCCGCGTGGGCCGGTTCGAGTTGCCCGAGCACTCCAGCGTGACCGCCTCGTCGCGCCGGTCGGGGCGGGCCATGATCTCCGGCAGCGTCAGCTCGCGCGGGCGCTCCACCAGGCCGCCGATCCTCAGGCGGAACGTCACCGGATCCACGACCGGCGTCACCGTCTGGTGGAACGCGTAGAAATCCTGGTTCGGCGTCGTCCACGACGTGAGCGTCCGCAGGTCGTAGCACTGCACCGTCGGGTTGGCGGCGTTCGCCACAATCTTGAAGTCGTCCGTGTAGTCGGTCAGCGGGACCAGCTCCTCACCATCCTGGAGCGCCCACGCGTGGGCGGGAAGGCCAAGGGCGGCGAGGGCGGCGGCGGTGGACGAGAGAAAGTCGCGACGAGTAGTCATCCGGCGTAGCTCACAATCGGCATGTCGATCATCGTGCGCAGGCCCGGGGCCACGCGCAACACTTGTGGGACGGCGTTCACGGCGATGGACGCCGTCGCGATGTCGCCGTGCAGGCCGCCCTCGATCCGCTGGACGATGCGCGGCAGGCCCTCGATGGTGACGGTGTCGTAGCTCTCCGGCGCGCCGAGGTAGGCCTCCATGTGCAGCGTGATCACCGGCAGGCCCTTCCGGTAGCCGATCCCGTCCTGCACGATGCCGCAGACATACCCGGGATCCACCGCCAGCAGGTCGCTCTCGACCGGCACTTTCGCCAGCTTCGGCTGGATCTCGTCGCTGATCTCGTTCAGCGTCCAGCCGAACGCGCGCGCGATCATCGTGATGGACTCGGCGAGGCCGACGTGCCGCACCGAACCGTCCTTCACCTTCGCGGCGAACTGATCCACCGTGAGGCCCGCGCCGATTTTCTGCTGGAACGGCAGGCGCCGGATGCGCGCGTCCTGCACGCGGTCCACCCGCACGCTGTCGACGCGCTCGCACACCCCGCTCAGCATCACCGGCAGTGCGTCCATCGCGAACCCGGGGTTCACGCCGGTGCCGACGACCGCCACCTTCGCCTTCTTTGCCATCTGGTCGATGGCCCGCGCGATCGTCCGGTTGCGCCCCACCGGGTAGGACAGCTCCTCGGTCGTCGAAACGATGGGCGTGCGCAGCTTGAGGACGGTCTCGATGGAGGGCAGCGCCTTCTTGAGCGACGAGCTGGTGCACATCACCACCACGTCCGGCCTGGCCTGCCGGATGCAGCCCACGGCGTCGTTGGTGACGCGCACCTTGAGCCGCCGCTCGAGGTCGATCACCTGGCCCACGTCGAGGCCGACCTTCTCGCGATCGACGTCCACGGCGCCGACCAGCGCGAAGCCCTTGCGGGCCACGAGCTGCCGGGCCACCGACGCGCCGATGGGTCCGAGACCGTAGACGAGCACGCGTATGGGCATGGCGAGAGCTACCGATTATACGCGCGCGGTTCCTCCGCGCGATCGGTGTAGGATGAGCAGCGGAACAGACAGGATGCGACTTCGACGGAAGGTGTGGCTGGCCACGGTGGCCACGGTGTGGGTCGCCGGCGCCCAGCCGCCCGCCCCCCTTCGCGCGCAGGACACGGGCCTGGCGCCGCGGACCGCGAGCTACCGCATCGACGCCACGCTGGACACCGTCGCCGGGACGATCACCGGCAGCGAGGTCATCACCTGGCGCAACCCGGGCGCGGTGCCCGCCTACTCCATCCGCCTGCACCTCTACTGGAACGCCTGGCGCAACACCGACTCCACCTGGCTCTCGCAGCGCAGGGTGGCGGGCCTCACCAGCGGCGTCGAGGATCGGCGCGCGGCGGACTTCGGGTGGCAGCAGGTCACCGCGCTGACGATGGTGAACCCCGACGGCACCACGGGCCTGGACCTGATGCCCTCGTTCCGCTACATCCAGCCGGACGATCAGAACCCCGCGGATCGCTCGCTCGCGGCGGCGGACCTGCCGATGGCCGTGGCGCCGGGCCAGTCGGTGCAGTTGCGCGTCGCCTGGACGGCGCAGGTGCCGCGCACCTTCTCGCGCACGGGCGCCATCGGGAACTACTTCTTCATCGCACACTGGTTCCCGAAGCTCGGCGTCTTCGAGGCCGACGGCTGGAACGCGCGGCAGTTCTTCGCCAACACCGAGTTCTACGCCGACTTCGGCAGCTACGACGTGCAGCTCCGCGTGCCGCGTGACTGGGTAGTGGGCGCCACGGGCCGCGAGGTCTCACGCACGGACACGGACGCCGGCCTCACCATCCACCGCTATGCCCAGGACGACGTCCACGACTTCGCGTGGACGACGAGCCCGGACTACGAGGAGTACACGGAGCGCTTCGTGCACGATCGGCTGCCGCCGGTGGCGATGCGGCTGCTGCTGCAGCCGGAGCACCGGGGTCAGCAGGACCGGCACTTCGCGGCCACGGCGGCCGCCCTGAAGTATTACGGCGAGTGGTACGGCGCCTATCCCTACCCGCAAATCACGATCATCGACCCCGCGTGGCAGAGCGGGACGGGCGGCATGGAGTACCCGACGCTCTTCACCGCCGGCACGCGCTGGCTGGCGCCTCGCCAGTCGAACCAGCCCGAGTCGGTCACCGTGCACGAGGCCGGGCATCAGTTCTGGTACGGCATGGTGGCCAACAACGAGGTGACGTCGGCGTGGATGGACGAAGGGTTCAACACGTTCTCGGAAGAGCGCGTGCAGTCGCTCGCGTTCCAGCCGAACTACCGCGTGGAGCGCTTCTTCGGCGGGTTCATTCCCTGGCAGTTTCGCGACATCCCGCTCTCGCGCGCCACGGACGGCAACGGGCTGAACGGGTATCGCCGCGCCGCGGAGCGCGACATCCCGGCCACGCCCACCTACCTGTACTGGCCGGGCACGCACGCCGACATCACCTACAGCAAGACGGCGCTCTGGCTGCACACGCTGGAGCGCTACCTGGGCTGGGACCGTCTGCAGCCGGTGATGGCCGCGTACTTCGAGCGCTTCCGCTTCAGGCACCCCGTGCCGGACGACTTCTTCGCCGTGGTCAACGAGAAGACAGGAGACGACCTCACCTGGTTCTTCGACCAGGTGCATCGCAGCTCGAACGAGTTCGACTACGCGGCCGAGCGGCTGGCGAGCGTGCCCGTCGGCACGCGTGGGTTCGAAGAGCCCTCCCCTCGTGCTCCGCTCGTCTTCGGGGAGCAGGCTGACGACACGCGCTTCCGCACGACGGTGGTGGTCCGACGGCTCGGCGAGGCCATCTTCCCCGTGGACGTGCTGGTGAGGTTCGAGAACGGGGAGCAGGTGCGCGAGCGGTGGGACGGCCGGTCACGCTGGCAGCCATTCATGTACGAGAGACCCTCGAAGGCGGTCTCGGTGCAGGTGGATCCGGACCGCGTGCTCCTGCTGGACGTCAACTACACGAACAACAGCATCACGACGAGGCCCCAGGCCGAGCGCGCCGCCGACCGCTGGACGCTGCAGTGGATCGTGTGGCTGCAGGATCTGTTGATGGACTATGCGTTCTTCGTCTGAAGCCCCGCCGGGAACCGGGAGCCGGGAACCGGGAACCGAAGCGATCGCGGCGTTCAGGGACGGCCTCGGCCGCGTGCGGCGCGCGTCGTGGGTGGTCGTCGGCCTGTGGCTGTCCACGCTGCTCGTGGCGCTCCCGCCGGCGCTCGTGCTGCACGGGATGATCGCCGGCCACCTGGGCGCGAGCCTGATGGCCGACCAGGCCGCGCACGGCGTGAACTTCGACTGGTGGAACGAGTTCCTCGCGCAGGCCGCGGGCGTGGGCCAGACGTTCGTGCCAGCCATCATCGGGTTCGCGGCAGTCCTGAACAACACGAGCCGGATAGCCGATGGGCAGGGGCTCGTGCCCGTGCTGACCGCCATCGTCGGCGTGCAGATCCTGGTGTCGGTGTTCCTCGCGGGCGGCGTGCTCGACCGCCTCGCGCGGGATCGCCGCGTCGGCACGCACGCGTTCTTCTCGGCCTGCGGCGTCTGGTTCTTCCGCTTCCTGCGACTGGCTGTGGTGGCGGGCGCCATCTACTGGGCGCTCTTCGCCTGGCTGCACCCGTGGCTGCTCGACACGCTCTACGCGCGGTGGACGCACGACACCACGGTGGAGAGGACGGCGTTCCTCGTCCGAATGGGACTCTACGCAACCTTCGCGGCGATTCTCTGCACCGTGAACCTGGTGTTCGACTACGCGAAGATCCGCGCCGTCGTGGAGGACCGCCGCAGCATGATCGGCGCGTTGCTCGCAGGCGCGCGGTTCGTCGTCCGGCACCCCGCCAAGTCGCTGGCACTGTACCTGCTGAACGGCCTCCTCTACCTCCTGGTGGTCGCCTGCTATTTCCTGGCGGCCCCGGCCGCGTCGGCGCCGCTGGCCGCCTTCGCAGTGGGCCAGCTCTACATCGTCCTGCGCGTGCTGCTGCGGCTGCAGTTCGCCGCGTCGCAGACGGCGCTCTTCCAGAGCAGGCTGGCGCACGCGGGCTACGTGGCCCGACTCGCCGGCGGCGGAAGCGGTGGCACGATAGGTTCGAAGACGGGGGGGCGAGGCACGGGGGTTCAAGGCACGAGGGTTCGAACCTCCGTGCTAAAGCAGTCCCACCCCCGCCGCTTTCGCGACCGCCTCCTTCAGCTTCCGCTGCGCCTCGACCGCCGCGGCCTTGAGCAGCGGATCCGGGTCCCGGGACCAGGCCTCGAGCACGGGCGCGAGGCGCATCAGGTGCAGCTCGCCGATGGCGTAGGCAGCGCACGAGCGCAGCCAGGGATCCGCGCTCTTCGTCAGCACCTCGACCGCCTCTTCGCGCGTCCCGAGCTCGGCGCCGAGCAGCTGGTTGGCCCGCTCGATGCGGGCCGCCACCGACACCTCACGGTCGAGGATGGGGATCAGCACGGCGCGCATCTCCGGCGGCAGGATGGTCTCCAGGAACTCCAGCGCGTTGTCGTGCACGACCGCGTCCGGTGTCTGCAGGCCCACATAGGCGCTGTGCAGGTCGTGCGCCGGGTACAGCATCTTGAGCAGCCGGAAGATGCGCTCCTGCTCTTTCGACATCGACTCGGCGAGCCCCTGCCGCACCGGGCCGGCATCGTCCGAGAGGGACCGCGTGAGCGTGCCCATCACCTGGTACGAGCGGTAGTGCCCCAGGATCTCCGCGGCCAGCACCGACTCGATGATCTTGCGGTCCACCGGCCGCCCCGGGTGCAGCTGGCCCAGCTTGTTGAGCGCCGCGATGCAGTGGTAGCGCAGCACCACGTCGTTGTCGAGGACGCTCTCGGTGAGCAC
>CAZLBU010000131.1:0-804 GCA_964557815.1 uncultured Bifidobacteriaceae bacterium
AGCACGGTCATGTGGCGGCGCGTGCCGCCCAGCCTGGCGCGCGACGGGTCCGCGATCAGCTGCTCGTAGACGTCCTTCGCGACGTAGCGCGAGAACAGCTGCTTCACCTTCCGCTTCTCACGCCCCTCGACGAAGTATTCCCACGCCAGGTTTCCGACGAAGGCCGTTCCCATCGCCACGAGCGGCGCCGCCAGCGGCCACCAGAGGCCGGCGCCGAACTGCGCGGCGTTGGCCCAGACCCACGCCCCCGCGAGCGCGACGGCCATGGCGCCGGTGAGCCACGCGGAGAGGACCGCCCCGGTCGCACCGACGGCGAGCGCCAGCGCCAGCGTGGCCAGCCCGCCCCGCAGGCCCGACACCGGCACGAGCGTCCGCCCGGCGCTCCACGCGTCGATGGTGTTGGCGTGGATCTCCGCGCCCGGCATGCGCCCTTCCGCAAACGGTGTCACGAACACGTCGCGCAGCCCCTCACCGGCGACGCCGACGACGACAACGCGGTCCCGGAAGGTGGCGGGCGGCACCTGCGGCGCGAGGCCCTCGAGCACCTGCTGCTGGGAATAGAAGAGGTCGTAGAAGCTGTAGGACCGGAAGGTGGGCGTCCCATCCTGCTGCCGTGTCGGCCCGCGCCACGGCAGCAGTGCGCGGCAGGCCGGCGTGGGCGGGCCGTAGTAATCGGGCACCATTTCGGTGACCAGCGGCACGCGCGTCTCGCCAATCTGCAGCACGCCGTCCCGCACGCCGACGGCCTCCGCCCCCAGCCCTCGAGCCATCATCATCGCCGCAAGAGGTAGTGATGGGATGACG
>CAZLBU010000131.1:814-6649 GCA_964557815.1 uncultured Bifidobacteriaceae bacterium
TACCGGGCCGAGGAGCCGGCTCCCGACTCCCGACACGCACGAAGGGCACCACGCGCCTGAGCGGCCCATCCGGGTCGTAGACCACGAACGAGTGCCCGATCGCGTGCGCGGCTCCCGCCAGCGCGGGAAAGGGCGGGGTCACGTGCGGGCGGCGTTCCACGCAGCCGTCCACGGCAAACCGCCGGTTGAGCGCGGGCAGCCCCTCGAGGTTCGCGACGATGGCCTTCGACTCGTCGACGAGCTCGGCGCTGGCGGCCTCGGCCACGTGAATCACGTTCCCTGCGCGCGCGGTCGAGTCCACGAGCGCCTGGTCCGATTCCTCCCCAGTCCACTCGGTCTCGCCGACCATGAACTTCGAGCGGTCCGCCTCGGCGAACAGCACGTCGTACACGACCGCCTTCGCGCCCCCGTCCGCGAGGTAGTCGATGAGCGAGGCGTGCACCAGGCGCGGCCACGGCCACCGCCCGACCAGCGGCTCCATCCGCTTCAGGCTGTCATCGTCGATCTGGACGAGGACAATGGGGTCGTCCGCCGGGACTGAAGTCCCGGCGCTCCGTACCGCTTCGGCGTCACGGGACCGCCCGGGCGCCGTCGCGCGCACACGCCAGTCGTACAGCTTCAGCTCCGCGGTGCGGAGCAGCGGTGTGAGTCCGAGGAGAAGCGCCAGAACGGCCGCCGCGAGGCCGAAGGCGGTGCCAATCAGCAGGCGGCGCATGTGGTGTGCAGCGTTTCAAGTTTTCGCCGTCCCGTCAACATGGTCCGCTTCGTGTTGCCGCAGCAGGGCTCTGCTATATTCAACAGCATGTCGCCGGGCGGGCCGGCAGAACCCGCGGACGTCACCTCGCTCCTGGCCCGCTGGCAGGCGGGTGAAGACGGGGCGCACGACCGTGTCGCGGAGGTCGTCTACCCGGAGCTTCGCCGCATCGCCAGTTCCTACCTGCGGCGCGAGCGTGCGAATCACACCCTGCAACCGACCGCGCTGGTTCACGAGGCGTTCCTTCGCCTGGTCCACGCCGGGAGCCTGCGATTCGAGTGCCGGCAGCAGTTCTATGCGCTGGCGGCGCAGCTCATGCGGCACATCCTCGTTGACCACGCGCGGGCGGCACTGGCGCAGAAACGGGGCGGCGAGGCGGCCAGGGTGTCGCTGGACGGCCTGGATCTGCCGGACCACCAGCTGGCGGCGGGCCGCTTCCTCGAGCTGCACGACGCGCTCGATCGGCTGGCCAGCCACGATGCCCGGAAGGCCCGCGTCATCGAGCTGCGCTACTTCGGTGGGCTCACCCTCGAGGAAACGGCCGCGCTCCTCGGCATCTCGCCGGCCACGGCCCACCGTGAACAACGCTTCGCAGAGGCCTGGCTGAGCGACGCGTTGACCGGATGAACGATTCGGGAGCGTTTTCGCGCTCGAGAAGCTGACGCTTCACACCCGGCGCACCCCATGACCGACGCACGGTGGACCCGCATCGAGGACCTGTTCGGCCGGGCGGCCGACCTGACCGCCGAGGAGCAACGGGTGTTGCTCGCGCGCGAGTGCGGGGACGACAGGGGTCTGCGCGACACGGTCCTTCGCCTCCTCGACCACGACCGCACCCGCCGCGGGCGCATCGCCGGGGTCGTGGAGGGGGCGGCGCGCCTGCCCGCTCCCGAGGAGCCGGACTTCGCGGACCGCCGCTTCGGCCCCTATCGCATCGTCCGGGAGCTCGGCCGCGGCGGCATGGGCATCGTCTTCGAGGCGGTGCGCGACGACGGCGCGTTCACCAAGCGGGTCGCGCTCAAGGTGGCGACGCGCGCGGCGTACTCACGGGACTTCAGGCATCGCTTCCGCGACGAGCGGCAGATTCTCGCGCGGCTGGAGCATCCGCACATCGCGCGCCTCCTCGACGGCGGGACCGGCGAGGACGGCGTGCCGTACTTCGCGATGGAGTTCGTGGAAGGTGTCCCCATCGACCAGTACGTGGCCGCGCACCGCATGGGAATCCCCGCACGGCTGCGGCTGTTCCTCCAGGTGTGCGACGCCGTGGACTACGCGCACCAGAACCTGGTTGTGCACCGGGACCTCAAGCCGCGCAACATCCTGGTGTCCGGCGACACCGCGAAACTGCTCGACTTCGGCATCTCGAAGCTGCTGGACACCACCGACAGCGGCGCCACGGCCGCTGGCCTGGTCCCGTTCACCCCCGACTACGGCAGCCCCGAGCAGGTGCGCGGCGAGGCCGTCACCACGCGCACCGACGTGTACGCCCTGGGCCTCGTGCTCTTCGAGATCCTGGCCGGCGCGCGTGCGCAGCAGGTGGATACCTCTTCGGCGGCCGCGCTCGAGCGTGCCATCTGCCAGACGCCTGTCCCCGCTCCCAGCACGGCGGCCCTCGCGCGCGGTGACACGGCACTCGCCCGCCGCCTCCGGGGCGATCTCGACACCATCGTGCTGGCCGCGACCGAGAAGGACCCCTCGCGACGGTATCTGTCGGTCGCCGCGCTTGCGGACGACCTCCGGCGCCACCTGGAGGCCAGGCCCATCGTCGCGCGGCAGGCGAGCCGCTGGTACCGGGCCTCGAGGTTTGCGCGCCGGCACTGGCGTCCCATCGCAGCAGCGTCGCTGCTGGTCGCTGCCCTCGTCGGCGGGATCGTCGCCACGCGCGCCGAGGCGCGGAGGGCCGAACGCCGCTTCCAGGAAGTCCGTCGCATCGCCAACACCCTGATGACCGACGTCCACGCGGCCATCCGCGACCTTCCCGCGTCGGCAAGGGCCCAGGGCGTCGTGGTCGCCACCGCGGTGGATTACCTCGAGGGACTCGCGAGGGAATCCGGCAGCGACCCGGCGCTGCTCCTCGAAGTCGGGCGGGGGTACACGAAGGTCGCCGAGCTGGCCTATTCGCTGTCGCGCCCCAGCCTCGGCCAACCCGACCAGGCGCGCGGGTACCTCGAAAGGGCGCGGTCCATCCTGGACCCGCTCGAGGCGTCCTTCCCGAACGATGCGGACGTGGCGACGGCGCTGACGGCACTGCGAACGGCCTCCGGCGTGTTCCTGCACGAGACCGGGCACGCCGGCGACGCGCTGGCCGAAATGGAAAAGGCCATCCAGACCGGGGAGCGTGCGCTGGCCCGCCATCCGTCGAGCGTGCCGCTGCTGGAGGCTCTGACCACGGCCTACGAAGGCCTGCTTGCGCGGTTCGACACCAACCCGGCGGCGCCGGGCCATATCGAGGCGTACCTGGACCGGGCCCGGCAGCTCGCGCAGCAACGCCCGGCGGACGTGGACGCGAGCGCCGCACTGGGCGTGGCGTACTCGCAGGCCGGCAAGGTGGCCGCGGCAGCGGGCCGCGTCGACGAGGCGCTCGGATACTTCCGGCACAACGCCGAGATCCAGGCGGAGCTCGTGAAGGCCGAGCCCTTCAACGCCACTGCCCGCCGGAACCTCATGCTGGCGTGGAACACGCTGGCGGACATGGCACTCGGGCCGCTCGGCCAGGACTCCTACACCGGCCCCGGGGGCCCGCCAGTCCCGCTGGCACCGGATCGCCGGCGCGAGGCGCTTGCAGCCGCCACACAGGTCGTCGAGCAGGCCGAGTGGCTGCGCCAGCAGGATCCCGACAACGCCGGCGCCACGCTCGACTACGCGATCGCGCTCGGGCGGTCGGCACCGGCGTACGGGCCCGGAGACAGTGCGGCCATCGAGGTGCTCGAGCGAAGCCTCGGACTGTTGGGTGGGCTCGAGGCCGCGCACCCCGCGCGCGTGCGGCCGTATCTGATCGAGCTTCTGGGAAGCCTTGCGGAGCGCCATCGCCAGGCCGGCCGCCTGGACCGCGCGATGCGGGCGTGGCGCGACGCCGACACGGCGTTTCGGCGCGCGCTGGCGGCGTCGCCGGACCACTACTACCCGCGGCGCCTGCTGATCCCGGTGCTGCAGAACCAGGCCATGGCGCTGGCCGCGCAGGGGGACCTGGCGGGTGCGCGACGTGCAGCAGCGCGCGCGATCACGCTGGCCGACGAGGTCGGCGCGCGCGCCTCGCAGTACTCACGTGCGCCCGGCTGGCCGCCGCGCGTGCGTGCGTGGCTGGCCGACCTGCTCGCGACGATGGGCGATCACGAGGCGGCACGAGCCGCACGCGAGCAGAGCCTCTCGATGTGGAAGGGCCTCGCGGCCCGCGATGACCTGCCGGCAGACCTGGCGAACGAGGCAAAGGCGGCGCTCGTCGTGCAGCCGAGGTAGAGCGCGGTTGAGGAAGATCCCGTGAAGGATGGTACCGGTACGGGGATTCGAACCCCGGTTTGATGGCTGAGAACCACCCGTCCTGACCCCTAGACGATACCGGCACTCAGGGGCTACGAACCTCCAATCTTACCGGGGCACAGCGGGCCGGTCAAGGCCGGGCGGATGCCATAATGGCGTGATGCGCCCGGTTCGACTGCTCTTCCTGGCCACCGCAACCACGCTGGCGATGGCCTGCGGCGATTCGGCGACACCGGCGCCGCCCCCGTCGTCCGGACCGGATCCCGCCACCGCGGCGACCATCTCCGGACGCGTCCGCTTCGAGGGCCCGGTCCCGGCCGCCGAGATCGTCCGACTCGACGCCGACAAGGACTGCGTCGCGCTCGCCGGTGCGGGCGAGCAGCCGGCCGAGTTCATCGTCCTGGGGGACGGCGACGCCCTGAAGAACGTGTTCGTCTACGTGAAGAGCGGCCTCGAGAAGCACACCTTTCCGGTGCCCTCCGCGCCCGTGGTGCTGGACCAGCAGAAGTGCCGCTACGTCCCGCGCGTCCTCGGTGTGCGCGTCGGCCAGCCGCTCGAGATCCTGAACGGCGACCCCCTGCTGCACAACGTGCGATCCGAGAGCGAGATCAACCAGCCCTTCAACCAGGGGCAGCCCGTGCAGGGCATGAGGTTCTCGCACACGTTCACCACGCGCGAAGTGATGGTACCGGTGAAGTGCGATGTGCACGCCTGGATGAACGCCTACATCGGCGTGCTCGAGCACCCGTACTTCGCCGTGACCGGCGATGCCGGCACCTTCAGCCTGGCGAACCTGCCGCCCGGAACGTATACGATCGAGGCGTGGCACGAGCGGCTGGGCGTGCAGGCCAGCCAGGTGACCGTCGGGCCGAAGGAATCGAAAGATGTCGTCTTCACCTTCACACGCTGAGGCGCCGGCGGGTGCGGCGGTCGGCGCGCGCGATGCCACGCGCTCGCGCGGATCCGACTTCCTCGCCCTCACGAAGCCGCGCCTGAACTTCCTGGTGCTGCTGACCACGGCCGCCGCCTACCGCCTGGGCGTCCAGGAAGGCACTTCGGCACTGACGATGATGCACACGCTGGTAGGGACGGCGCTGGTTGCCGGCGGCGCCTCGGCGCTCAACCAGGTGTGGGAGCGCGATTCGGACAAGCTCATGCGCCGCACGCGCATGCGCCCCCTGCCGGACGCCAGGCTCGAGCCCTCGCAGGCGCGCTTCTTCGGCTGGACGCTCAGCGTCCTGGGCCTGGTCGAGCTCGCTGTGTTCGTCAACGTGCTGTCGAGCGCCGTCGCGCTGGTCACCCTGGCCAGCTACGTCTGGTTCTACACGCCCCTCAAGTTCCGCACGTCGCTCTCGACCATCGTCGGCGCGCTGCCCGGCGCGCTGCCGGCGGTCATCGGCTGGAGCGCGGCGACCAACACGCTGTCGCTGGGAGGCTGGGTGCTCTTCGGCATCGTCTTCATGTGGCAGATGCCGCACTTCCTGGCCATCGCCTGGATGTATCGCGACGAGTACGCGCGGGCCGGCATCCAGCTGCTGCCCGTCATCCAGCCCGACGGCTGTTCCACCGGCCGGCAGGCCGTGCTCTATACCGCCGGCCTCATC
>CAZLBU010000131.1:6659-7875 GCA_964557815.1 uncultured Bifidobacteriaceae bacterium
GATGCCAACACTGATGGGCCTGGCGTCGCCGTACTACCTGGCGGGGGCGATCGTGCTCGGTGCGATCCTCATGGTCTTCAGCCTGGAGTTCGCGTTCGTCCGCACCAACGACGCGGCGCGCCGGCTGTTCCTCGCGTCGATTCTCTACCTGCCGATCCTGTGGGGGCTGCTGGTGTGGGATCACGTCAGGTAGGGTGCAGGGTGCACGGGTGCAGGGTGCACGGGTGCACGGGTGCAAGTGCGCGAGTGCGGGGTGGTGCCGTCGTGCAGCGCTGCGGCTGCGCGTAGGGGGTGAGTTCGAGCGCTGACGGGAGGCGACGCCCAGGACCCCAAGACCTCAAGACCCCAAGACCCACGACCCAAGACCCAAGCCCCAAGCCCCAAGCCCCAAGACCCAAGACCCAAGCCCCAAGCCCCAAGCCCCAAGCCCCAAGCCCCAAGCCCCCCGAAATGTCCGTCACCGACCTTCCCGCCCTCAACGCCTCGTTGAACGCTCTGGCCACGGTCTTCCTGGTCACGGGATGGGTGTTCATTCGCCGGAAGCAGCGCGACGCGCACCGCGCGTGCATGCTCGCGGCGTGCGCCACGTCGGCGGCGTTCCTGGCTTCGTATCTCGTCTACCACTACAACGTGGGATCGGTCCCGTTCCAGAAGCAGGGGCTCATCCGCACGGTCTACCTCTCCATCCTGCTCACGCACATCGTGCTGGCGGCGGCCATCGTGCCGCTGGTGTTCCTCACGCTCTCCCGCGCGCTCGGCCAGCGCTTCGATCGCCACCGCCGCATCGCGCGGTGGACACTGCCGCTGTGGCTCTACGTGTCGGTGACGGGGGTGGTGATCTATCTGATGCTGTACAAGCTGTAGGCGCGCCTTCGGCGCGTAGGCCGCGCTTCGCGCCGTGGGCCTCTCGGCTTCGCCGCTCAGCGGGCAATCCCACCCCAGGCTTACGGCGCGAAGCGCCGCCGACCGAGCCGCACAGGCGAGGCCCATCTGATGCTGTACAGGCTGTAGGCGCGCCTTCGGCGCGTAGGCGGCGCTTCGCGCCGTGCGCCTCTCGGCTTCCCCGCTCGGCGGGCAATCCCACCGAACGCCTACGGCGCGACGCGCTGCCCACCGAGCCGCAACGCGGCGAGGCCCACGCACCCCCGGGGTGCGCCTTCTCGGCGCGAAGCGCCGCCGACCGAGCCGCACAGGCGAGGCCCATCTGATGCTGTAC
>CAZLBU010000132.1:0-1449 GCA_964557815.1 uncultured Bifidobacteriaceae bacterium
GCCCAACCTGGCGCAAGTGGGCAAGCGCATGCTCTCGAGCATGTCGCCGACGATCGTGGCGAAGGACGGGCAGCTGTTCATGGTGACCGGCTCGCCCGGGGGCCGCACCATCATCAACACGGTGCTCATGACCATCCTGAACGTGGTGGACTTCGGCATGAACGCGCAGGAAGCCGTGGACGCGGGCCGCATCCACCACCAGTGGCTGCCTGACCGCATCTCGATGGAGCGCTTCGGCTTCTCGGCCGATGCGATGAAGACGCTGCAGGGCATGGGCCACACGATTTCGGAAGGCGGCAACCAGGGCGTGGCCGAGGTCATCGTGTTCAACCAGAAGGACAACATGCTCGAGGGCGGCGTGGACCGCCGCGCTCCCGACGGTGGAGCAGCCGGCAAGTAGGGGGAACAGCCACGGGGTTCGAGGGTGCTGGCCGGGCGGCTGGCACCCTCGCGTCACGTACGGGCGATCTCCGCTTCGATCAGCCCATCGACAGCGCGACGGCCAGGTCGGCGGAGACCTCACCACTCTCCGATCTTGCCGGGTCGCGTAGCCTTGTGCCCTCTGCCTTGGCCTCTTGCCTTGTGCCTTGAGCGTTCGGGCTGCCGGCCTCGCCGCCAGTCCGTCAAAGCGGTGCGCGCAGGTATCCCCGGCGGGCGGTGATCTCGGCGCGCCGCCCCTTCAGCCTGAGCTCGATGGGATGCCAGCCGCCCTGCTCCACCCCGCGTGGCGTGTAGGAGAGCACGTAGCGGCTCTTGAGTTCGCTGACGACCCGGACAAAGGTGTCGCGCAGCCGCTCGCTCCCCTCCGCCACGAGCACCGATCCGCCCGTGTCTGCGGCCAGCAGCGGCAGGAAGTGCCGGCCGAAGCCCGCGGGGGCTTCGTGGAACCAGTCGCGCTCGAACTGGTTCTGCCGCGCCTCGCGCAGGTTCCGCTGCTCCACCTGCTGTCTGAGCGTCACCCCGTAGATCACGACGTCGCTTCGTTGCGCGGCGGTGATGACCGTGCGCGGATCGAGCCAGCTGCTGGTGTCCCCGCCGTCGCTGAAGACGAGCATCACCATGCGGCCTTCGGTGCGCGGCCGCATCAGCAGCGCCGCGAGCGTGGCGTCGTAGAGGGCCGTCGCCCCGCCCGCCTTCACCGCCCGCGCCCGCTCTCGAACGCGGGCGCGGTCCTCGCTGGCGGGGGCCTGCAGGTCGAGACGATCCGAGAAGGTGACGAGCGAGAGTCGATCGTCCGCTGACAGCGCCTCGTCTGCCGCGGTGATGGCCCCACGCAGACGCTCGAGCGGCTCGCCCTCGACGCTCTCGCTGACGTCCAGCACCATCGTCAGCGTGACGGGCACGTCCTCCACGTCCACAGCGCCAATCTCCTGGACGACGCCGCTGTCGCGCAGCTCGAAATCGCTGGCCGCCAGCCCGGTGACCGGCCGTCCGTCGCCAGTCACCAGC
>CAZLBU010000132.1:1459-7774 GCA_964557815.1 uncultured Bifidobacteriaceae bacterium
ATGCCGGAGGGGCCGGCGGCGGCGCCGAGCGTGACGGCATCCACCCCGGCGCGGAACGTCTGCCTGGCCACGGCATCCGGTCCTGACACTGCGGCCACGGCAATGGCGGCGACCGCCAGGCGAGCCCGGGCGGTCATCTCCTCACCTCATCGCGGAGCTCCTCGAACGTCAGCTCGCCGACGAGCGGGTACGCCAGGCGATAATCGGCCCACGGATCGTTTCGCTCGCGATTCGTGCCCGCCGTCAGCATCGGCTCGACCACGTCCGCGGCCTGCACCGAGTCGCCCGCCGCGTGGAGCAGCTGCCCCAGGGCCACGCGGGCCGACTGTGCCACGGGATCCAGGCCCATCGCCTCCCGGTACAAACGCTCGGCCTCGCGCGTGTTGCCCTGTTGCTCCCGCAGCCGGCCGAGCACGAGGCGACCGACATAGGCGGTCGCCTGGTCGAGGTCGTCGCGCGCCAGCAAGCCAGTCAGTCGCGCGGCGGGTCCGTCGACGCGCCCCATCTCCGCCTCGACCCGCGAGAGCCTCAGCGCGGCCTCCGCGGCCCGCGCGTCCAGGGCCAGCGCTGCCGTCAGGTAGCGCAGGGCCTCGTCCTGGCGTCGTCGCCTGGCGGTCTGCACCGCGCGCAGGTCCCAACCCCGCCCCGCGGGCAGGTCGGCCAGGCGCTCGCTGAACCATCCCGCGGCCGTGAGGAGCGCCACGTCGTCGGGTACGCGCTTCACGGCTTCGGCGATGTACTCGACCGCCTGATCGGGGGGCACGAGGCGAGTCAACACCAGCGCGGTCGCCAAGTACCAACGGCGACGGAACGTCGCGGTCGCGGCGCTGACACTCTGGGATGCCTCCACGAGGCCGCGCGCGAGCCCGAAATGCGCGGAGGCCGGCTTGTCCAGTCCTTCTCTCCAGCACCGGAAGGCCGCTTCGGCGTGCAGCATCGAGGCTGCGCGGTAGAACCTCGCGTCCAGCGCCGGGTCGCGGCCGACGCCGATGGCCCCCCGCTTCGCGAAACCCTCCACGAGGGCGAAGACGGTGCGCTCGTCGCTGGCCAGCAGCTGGTCGACAGCCTTGTCGGTCCAGCCAGAGCGATAGAGGGCAATCAGCGTCCGATACTGTTCAGCGGTCGATTCTCGCTCCTGTGAGGCAGCCACTGCCGGTGGCGCGGCCAGCGCCAGAAGGGCGCAGAGGATCGTCGCGCCTCGCGTCAGCATGCCGGACCCACGACGGCGATCGTTCATCAAGGCGGTCCCACGTCCCACGCCCCAAGCCCCAAGACCCCAAGACCTCGAGAGACCCAACCCCTCACCCCGTCTTGTTCACGTACTCGAAGCCGAAGCGCCCCTTCACGCAGAGGTTCCCGTGCGTGACCTCGCTCTCGAGCGGCGAGGTCACCTTGACGATCCGCTGGTCCTGCACGTGCACGGTGAGCGTGCAGCCCACACCGCAATAGGGGCAGGTGGTGTCGGTCGCCGACTGGGCCTCCGGCTTCCACTCCCCCGCCTGCCGCAGATCGAACTCGTGCTTCGCCATCAGCGCGCCGGTCGGGCACACGGCAATGCAGTTCCCGCAGTAGACGCACGCCGACTCCGGCAGGACCACGTTGAACTCGGTGGAGATATGGGCGTCGAAGCCGCGCCCGGCGGCGGCGATGGCGAAGGTGTGCTGCGCGTCGGTGCCGCACGCCTCCACGCACTTGTAGCAGAGCACGCACTTCGAGTAGTCCCGCATGTAGAGGTCGTTGTCGACCTTCGGCGGTTGCTTCACCGTGGCCGCCGCGGGCCCGAACCGCGCGGGGTCGGCGCCGTACTCGCGCATCATCGGCTCGAGCGACGGCGCGGTCGATAGATCGACGGACGAGGCCAGCAGTTCCAGCACGAGCTTGCGCGACAGGTCTACACGCGCCGAGCGGGTGCGAATCACCATCCCGGGCTCGATCTTCCGCGAGCAGGCCGGCGCCAGCACACGCGCCCCTTCCACTTCCACCACGCACACGCGGCACGCGTTGACAGGCGTCAGCGTCTCCAGGTAGCACAGCGTGGGCACGTCGATTCCGGCGTCCCGGCACGCGTCCAGGATGGTGGCGCCGGCAGGCGCCTCGACCGGGCGGCCGTCGATGGTGGCCGAAACCGATGGCGCCTCCGGCGCCGGAGGGCGATGCGGCACGCTGCTGGGAGCGGGCGGCAGTCGGAACCAGATGGCGTCGTTCACGGGTCTACTCCCCACCCTTCACGGGCCGCTCGATCAGGCCGAGATTCAGCGCGGACTCAATCGCCCCGGACGCGGTCTGCCCGAGGCCGCAGATGGAGGCGTCCTTCATGGCGACGGAGAGCTCCCCGAACACGGAAGCCGCAGACGCCGCAGAGGACGCAGACGCCGCAGATGACGCAGAGGCCGCAGATGACGCAGATGGCGCAGATGGCGCAGATAGGGCGGGCAGCAGCTCCAGCTGTCTCTGCGTCCCGACACGGCATGGCACGCACTGGCCGCACGACTCGTGGCGGAAGAACTCCGCGATGCGGTGCAGGGAATCGCCGATGTCGGCCGTCTCGTCGTAGATCATGATCACGCCCGAGCCGAGCGTCGCGCCCGCCGCGCGCGCGCCTTCGAAGGTCAGCGGGAGGTCGAGGTGCTCCGGGCCGACGAAGCCGCCCGCTGCGCCTCCGAGGAGCACGGCCTTCACCCCTCGCCCACCCGGTACGCCCCCCGCCAGTTCGATCATCTCGCGGAGCGTGGCGCCAAAGGGCACCTCGTACAGGCCCGGGCGCTCGACATGGCCTGAGAGGCAGAACAAACGCGTGCCGGTCGAGGCCGTCGTTCCGGTGCACGCCCAGGCCTCACCGCCCTCGAGCACGATGTCGAGCACGTTGACCAGCGTCTCGGCTTCGAGCGCGGCTCGCCCCGCTTGCCCTCGATGGATTCGAAGAGCGCCGTCTCCTCGCCGCAGATATACGCGCCGCCGCCGCGGCGAATCTCGATGTCGAAGGTCTGGCCCGAGCCCATGACATCGGCGCCCAGCAGGCCGGCTTCGCGCGCCTCCGCGATGGCCGACCCGATACGCGCCTCGCCGAGGGGATACTCCCCGCGGATGTAGATGAAGCCCTGCGCGGCGCCCGTCGCGAGGCCGCAGATGGTCATGGCCTCCACCACCGCGAACGGGTCCTGCTCCATCAGCACGCGGTCCTTGAACGTGCCCGGCTCGCTCTCGTCCGCGTTGCACACCACGTAGTGCGGCGTCACCGGCTGGCGGCGGACGGCGTCCCACTTGCGGCCGGTCGGGAAGGCCGCGCCGCCCCGTCCGAGCAGCTTCGAGGCGGTGACCTCGGCAATCACGCCCTCGGGTCCGAGCTCGAGGGCCCTGGCCAGCGCGCGGTACCCGCCGTGCTCGCGATAGCTGTGGAGGCTGGCGGGGTTCACCTTCCCCGCGCGCGCCAGGAGACGGGGCGTTCCGTTGGCTCCCACCGTGCGGTTCGCCGGAGAAGCCGTCGCGCCGGCGAGGGCTTCGACGATAGCGGACGTACTCGCCGCGGGCGCCAGCACGAACCGCTCCGGCATCGCGCCAGCACGCGTGATGAGCGCGGCCGATCCGGCGTCGCACTGCCCCAGGCAGGGCGAGCGCTGCCAGCCCATTGACGCCGGGGCTGAAGCCCCGGCGGTCAACGGCGGCCCGAGGCGCGCCTCCAGCTCCTGGCACAGCTGTTCCGCTCCGTGAAGGCGGCACGCGATGTCGTCGCAGACGTGAGCCACGGCGGCCGGGCGCGGCGCGCTGGCGAGCAGGTGATAAAACGTGAGCACGCCCCAGGCCTCGGCGGGCGGCACCGACAGCCGGCGGCAGATGTAGTTCATCGCCCCGCGCGACACCCAACCGATGCGGTCCTGCACCGCATGAAACGCGGGGAGGAGCCGGTGCCGTTCACCCGTGACCGAGTGCCCGCCGGCCGCGGTGCGTCCGTCCTGTGCGATGTTGCGGGCGCCGCCTTCCCAGCCGGACTCCGGCGGGCCCAGCAGGGCATCGATCGCCGCGCGCTCGTCTTCGGTGGGCTCGCCTCCGGTGATGTGCAGGTCCACGCGTATCCTCGGTTACGTCGTTGCCGCGGCCGCCGGGGCCTTCTCGATCCGGATGGCCGTTGCCTTGAACTCGGCGGTGCCGGACCTCGGGTCCGTGGCGTCGATGGTGAGCTGGTTGGTCTGCACCTGCTCCGGGAAATGGAACGTCATGAACGCGAGCCCCGGGCGCAGCGCCGGATCGATGAAGGCCGGAGCCATCACCTCGCCCCGGCGCGAGACCACGCGCACGAGGTCGCCCGCGTCGATGCCGTAGCGCCTCGCATCCTCGGGCGACAGATCGAGCGTCTCGCCACGCCTCGTCGGCGAGGCATAGGCGCCGGTCTGCACGCCGGTGTTGTACTCGGCCAGGCGGCGCCCGGTCGTGAGGCGGATGGGATACTCGTCGCTCAGGGCGTCGGCCGGCTCCGTGTGATCGACGGGATGGAACGGCGCGCGCGGCCCCTTGATGGGCCGCTCCCACAACCGGGCGTGCAGGAAGGCCTCGCCCGGGTGCGACTCGTCGTAGCACGGCCACCGCAGGCCGCGGTGCTCGTCGAGCCGCGCGTAGCTCATGCCGGCGTGGACGGGTGACAGCGACCGTAGTTCGTTCCACACGGCCTCGGCCCCCGGCGGGCCCCAGTCGTCGCCCAGCGCGCGGGCCAGGTCGAAGATGATCGTCAGATCCTCGCGCGCCTCGCCCGGCGGATCAATCGTCCGCCGGCAGCGCTGAACGCGCCGCTCGCTCGACGTCACCGTGCCATCCGACTCGAAGGCCCCGGCCGCGGCCGGGAAGACCACGTCGGCCAGTTCCGCGGTGTCGGTGATGAACAGATCCTGGACGATGAGGAAGTCGAGCGCGCCCATCAACCGCGCGGCGCGGTGCTGGTCCGCCTCGGACTGGATCGGGTTCTCGCCGATGACGTACACGGCCCGCAACTCGCCGCGATCCATCGCGTCGAACATGCCCGAGAGGTGCCATCCGCGCTGCGGGGGAATGGTCACACCCCAGGCGCGCTCGAACTTTCGCCGGACCTCGTCGTTCTCGACGTGCTGGAAACCCGGCAGGCGATCCGGCAGCGCGCCCATGTCGCCGCCGCCCTGCACGTTGTTCTGGCCGCGCAGCGGGTTGATGCCGCTGCCCCACCGGCCCACGTGCCCGGTGAGCAGCGCCAGGTTGATGAGAGCCAGCACGTTGTCCACGGCGTGGTGGTGCTCGGTGATGCCGAGCGTCCAGCAGAGCATCGCGCGCTTCGCGGTCGCGTACTCGTGGGCCATCTGCCGGATGACCGCCGCGGGGACGCCGGTCGCGGAGGCCGCCCGTTCGAGCGTCCACGGCTCGACGGACGCGCGATACGCGTCGAACCCTTCGGTGGCGTGGGTGACGAAGTCGTGGTTCACCAGGCCCGCGGCGATGATCTCGCGGCCGACGGCGTTGGCCAGCGGGATGTCGGTGCCCACGTCCAGCCCCGCCCACACGTCGGCCCACTCGGCGGAGCTGGTCCGCCGCGGATCGATGGCAAACATCCGCGCACCGCGCTTCAGCCCCTTCAACAGGTGATGGAAGAAGATCGGATGCGTCTCCCTGGCGTTCGATCCCCAGAGGAGGATGCAGTCGGTCTCCTCAATCTCCTGGTAGGAGCTCGTGCCCCCGCCCATCCCGAACACCATCGCCAGACCGGCGACGCTCGGAGCGTGTCACGTGCGGTTGCAGCTGTCGATGTTGTTCGACCCCATGACGACGCGGGCGAACTTCTGTGCCGCGAAGTTCATCTCGTTCGTGCTCTTCGAGCAGCTGAAGAGCCCGAACGCCTGCCCGCCGTGGGCCTCGCGCACCGCGCGCAGCCCGGCCGCCGCCTTCGCGAGCGCTTCGTCCCACGTGGCGGGGCGGAGCGGCGCTCCGCGCTCGTCCCTGACATACGGAACCGTGATCCGCTGCATGTGTGCAATCTACTACGGCTCGGGCTCCGTCCAGCGATCCATCGGGATCGAGAGGAGCACGTAGCGCTTCCTCAGCTGGACCACATGGGCGGGCAACTCCTGCGTGGAGAACTCCCCCGCGCGGCACCGGTCGCGCAGGGCGCGGATCTCGATGCGGTAGAGGTCGTTGATCTGCTCGCGGAGGCGCTCGGGCCGAGTGTCTGGGCGCGGCGCCAGGCCGTGGCCGGCCAGCTCATCGAGCACCTCGGGACGGTACCGTGGCACTAGCGCCCCCCGCATGCCAGGCGCGCCCGAGCCCCCCGGGCTTCGGACCTGGCCGCGTCGCTCGCGGGCA
>CAZLBU010000133.1:0-3911 GCA_964557815.1 uncultured Bifidobacteriaceae bacterium
CTTCCGCGCATGCGCACGATGCTCTTCGCCCTGTGGTCCGCGTACGTGCTCGCCGCCCCTTCCCTCGCTCAGGCACAGGTCACCGCCTTCGTCGGCGGGCGCGTCATCGACGGCACGGGGCAGGTGATCGAGCGCGGCACGGTCGTCATCCGGGACGGGCGCATTGCGCAGGTGGGGCCGGCGTCCAGCACCCCGGTCCCGGAGGGGGCCACACGCGTGGACGTCACCGGCAAGACGCTGATGCCGGGCCTCGTCAACGCCCATGGCCACGTCGCGGCCACGTCGGGCCTGCGCTCCGCACCGGAGTTCTACACGCGGGACAACCTCGTCCGGCAGCTCAAGACCTACGCGCAGTACGGCGTGACGTCGGTCTTCAGCCTCGGCGACGACCAGGCCGCGGGGTTCGCGCTGCGTGACGAGCAGGCGACGGGCCCCGTCGACCGCGCCCGCATCTACGTGGCGGGGCCCGTCATCAACGGCGCAACCGCGCAAGAGGCGCGCGCGGCCACCGACAAGGCCGCGGACCTGAAGCCGGACATCCTGAAGATCCGCGTGGACGACAACCTCGGCTCGAGCCGCAAGATGCCCGAGCCGGCCTGGCGCGCCGCCATCGCCCGCGCGCACGAGCGCGGACTGCGGATGGCCGTCCACATCTTCTACCTCGCCGATGCGAAGGCCACCGTCGAGGCCGGCGCGGACTTCATCGGCCACAGCGTCAGGGACGTGCCGGTGGACGCGGCGTTCGCGAAGGCGCTCAAGGCGCGCGACGTCTGCTATTGCCCCACGTTCACGCGCGAGGTCTCGACCTTCGCATACGACACCACGCCCACCTGGGTGAAGGACCCCTTCTTCACGAAGGGTGTTTCGTCCGACATCGTGGCGCAGCTCTCCGATCCGGCCCGCCAGGCGCAGGTGCGGTCCAGCCGCAACTGGGAGGCCGGCCAGCAGTACAAGGCGGGCCTGGAAGTGGCGAAGAAGAACCTGAAGGCGCTCGTCGACCAGGGTGTCCGCGTGGCGATGGGCACCGACACCGGCCCGCCCGCACGCTTCCAGGGCTATTTCGAGCACATGGAAATGGAGATGATGGTCGAGGCCGGCATGACGCCCATGCAGGTGCTGGTGTCGGCGACCGGCGACGCCGCAAAGTGCCACCGCATGGACAACGAGCTGGGCGTGCTCGCCCAGGGCCGGGTCGCCGACCTGCTCGTGCTCGGCGCCAACCCCATCGAGAACATCCGAAACCTGCGCTCGATCGAGCAGGTCTGGATCGGGGGGCGGAGGCTTCCGTAGTTCTTCGGACCCGAGAACCGCAGAACCCCAGACCCGAGAACCCCAGAACCTCCGAACCCAGGAACCACCCGTCACCCGTGACATCCACCTACGTGACCGCGCGCCCGACCCTGCTCTGGGCGGCCTCCGCTCCCGGATTGTTCTCGCGAGACGAGTACGCCCTGGTCGCCCGCTTCTTCGAGCGCCACCCCGAACTGGGGCCAACACCACTCGCGCCGCTGCCCGGGCTCGCGCGGCGGTTGGGCCTGGGGACGCTGCTGGCAAAGGACGAAACCCACCGCTTCGGGCTCAATGCGTTCAAGCTGCTCGGCGCCCGCTTCGCGGTCGAACAGCTCCTGACTGAGGGCGCCATCCGCCCCGGCGATACGCTGGTCTGCGCGAGCGAGGGCAATCACGGCCGGGCCGTGGCCCACACCGCACGTGCGCTCGGCTGCTCCGCGCTCGTGTATCTTTCGGAGTCGGTGGCCGCACCTCGCGCCGATGCCATCGCCGGCGAGGGTGCCACCGTGGTGCGCGTCGCCGGCACCTACGACGATGCGGTCCGGCAGGCGGCAAAGGATGCCGAGGCGCACGGATGGACCGTGGTGTCCGACACCTCGTGGCCCGGCTACGAGCGCATCCCGCGGCTCATCATGCTGGGCTACACGCGCATGATGGACGAGATGATCCAGGGCATGCCGGACGATTGGCGGCCCGATGCCATCTTCGTCCCGGGCGGAGTCGGTGGCCTGCTGGCGGCAGTGGCCTCCTGGAGCGCGTTCCACTTCCCGAGGCCTCCCCACATCGTCGCGGTGGAGCCCTCATCGTGCGCGTGCCTCCAGGTCTCGGCGCGCGCGGGCACGCCAACCACCGTGCCAGGACCGTTCACGACCATGATGGGCGGCCTGCGCTGCGGAGAGGTATCCCCGCTGGCCTTCGAAGGGTCGCTCCCCATCGTGGATGGTTACATCGCCGTGGACGATACGTGGGCCGAGCGGGCGATGCGGCTGCTGGGCAGGCCGGCCGATGGGGATCCTGCCATCGAGGCCGGGCCGTCAGGCGCCGCCGCGCTGGCCGGGCTCCTCGCGACGCGGGAGGATCCCGCGGCACGCGAACTGGCGAACTATCTGGACCTCGGCTCGTGGTCCACCGTCGTCGTCATCGTCAGCGAAGGCATGACCGATCCGCCTCTCTGGGAGCGCGTCATGGCCGCCAGGGCCTGAGAGGCGGTCCGTCCCGCGCCCTCCGGAATCGGTTCGGGAGCGGCAGCCCTTCAATCGCCCGGCCTGCAGTCCCACGTGCGGCGCCCTGAATCCCACTTCCGAACACTCCGGCTGGTAGATGGCGGAACATCTGGCCCCTAAATCTCGTTGTTTCATGGTGTTGGCCGCCCCGTGGGAGCTTGGCACGACTCGTGAAATACCTAGTTGAGGAATCATCGCCAACGTCGGCATCCAAACGAGCTGGTTTCACCGTCTAAGAGGGCAATCCGTGGCAATGGACATTCAGCGTCCCGCATCCGTCGCACGAAAGAAGAAGATGAGGCAGGTGGCCTTTGCCGTCGCCGGCCTGCTGGTGGTCGGCCTGGTGTCGGTCGTGCTCGCGCGGCTGAAGCCCGCGGCGCCGACGGTGGAGCGGGCCACGGTGTGGGTGGACACGGTGAAGCGTGGCGACATGCTGCGGCAGGTCCGCGGCCTCGGCACGCTGGTTCCGGTGGACGAAGCCCGGCGCTGGATTCCCGCGGCCACCCAAGGACGCGTCGAACGCATCGTGCTCCGGCCCGGTGCCGAGGTCTCGCCCGAGACGGTGGTCCTCGAACTGAGCGACCCCCTGGCCCAGCAGCTGCTGGATGAAGCCGAGCAGCAGCTCCTGGCCACCGAAGCCGACCTGGCCAGCCTGGATGCGCGGCTGCAGACCGAGCGGTTGAATCAGCGGTCGGTGGCGGCCACCGTCGAGGCCGACTTCGAGCAGGCGCGCCTCGAGAAGGAAGTCAACGAGGACCTGGCCAAGGACGGCCTGGTCTCGAACCTGGTGCTCAAGCAGTCCACGGTGCGGGCCGACTCGCTCTCGACGCGCAACCGCCTCGAGCAGGAGCGCGTGAAGGTGGCCGAGGACAACATCCGCGCGCAGCTCAAGGCGCAGCAGGCGCGCATCGACCAGCTGAGATCGCTCGTCAACCTCCGCCGCCAGCAGGTCGATCAGCTCCGCGTGCGCGCGGGCATGCACGGCGTGCTGGAGCAGGTGCCTGTCGAGGTGGGCCAGCAGGTCGCGCCGGGCACCAACCTGGCGCGCGTGGCGGATCCCACGCGCCTCAAGGCCGAGCTGCGCATCGCCGAGACCCAGGCGCGCGACCTCACGATCGGCCAGGTCGCCTCGGTGGACACGCGCAACGGCATCATTCCCGGCAAGGTGATTCGTATCGACCCGGCGGCGCAGAACGGCACCGTCACGGTGGACGTGCAGCTCGAGGGGCCACTGCCCCGCGGTGCGCGCCCGGATCTCAGCGTGGACGGCACCGTGGAACTCGAGCGCCTCACGAACGTCCTCTACGTGGGACGGCCGGCGTTCGGCCAGGAGCAGAGCACCGTCGGCCTCTTCAAGCTGAATCCGGCCACGGGCGAGGCCGAGCGCGCGCAGGTGCA
>CAZLBU010000133.1:3921-7757 GCA_964557815.1 uncultured Bifidobacteriaceae bacterium
GGGTCGCAGCTCGGTCAACACCATCGAGGTGCTGAGCGGCCTGGCGGACGGCGACCAGGTGGTGCTGTCCGACATGTCGGCATGGGATCAGTTCGAGCGCATCCGGCTCCGGTGATGCCTGGAGCCGCGAGTCGGGAGTCGGGAGTGGGCAGTCGGATACCGGGTACCGGCGATCGGACACCGGTTCAAAGGAGTCGTCGATGAACGCTTCAGCGCAGCCGCTCATCCGCCTGGATGGGATCAAGAAGGTCTTCTACACGGACGAGGTCGAGACGCACGCCCTGGCGGGCATTCACCTGGAGATCGCGCAGGGCGAGTACATCGCCATCGCGGGCCCCTCGGGCTGCGGCAAGTCGACGCTGCTGGCCATCCTGGGCCTGCTCGACACGCCGACCGACGGCACCTACATGCTGAACGGCCACCAGGTGGCCAACCTCTCGCTCTCCGAGCGCGCGCGGGTGCGCAACCGGGAGATCGGGTTCATCTTCCAGAGCTTCAACCTCATCGGCGACCTCACCGTGTTCGAGAACGTCGAGCTGCCGCTCATCTATCGCGGCATGAAGGCCGCCGAGCGGCGCGAGCGGGCCAACGCCGCGCTCGAGCGCGTCGGCATGGCACACCGCTCCAAGCATCTGCCCTCGCAGCTCTCCGGCGGTCAGCAGCAGCGCGTCGCGGTGGCACGAGCCGTGGCCGGCCAGCCGTCCATCCTGCTGGCGGACGAGCCCACCGGAAACCTCGACTCGAAGAACGGCGAGGCGGTGATGGACCTGCTGCGCGAACTCCACCGAGCCGGCGCCACCATCTGCATGGTCACCCACGACCCGCGTTACGCCGCCCATGCCGACCGCAGCGTGCACCTCTTCGACGGCCGCGTCGTGGAAGAGAATGTGGGCGCCGGCGTGTAAGGCGCCCGGCGCATCGTCCATTGGCGATTGCCAATTGCCGATTGAGCGATTCATTGGGTGATTGGCAATTGCGCATTGGGGCATTCGGATTGGGGGATTGAGTGATTGGGTCATTGGGTGATTGCGTGCAATCCCCCAATCGCCAATGCCCCGATCGGAATGGGCAATCCACCATTCGTCATTCGCCCGATGAATCGCTCAATCAGCAATCGGCACTCGCCAATGGGCGGACTCGGCGGCGACCTCCGCTACGCCCTCCGCTCTTGCCTCCGCACCCCAGGGTTCACCGCAGTCGCCGTCGTCACCCTGGCACTCGGCATCGGCGGCGCCACCGCGATCTTCAGCGTGGTGGACGGCATCCTCCTCCGGCCCCTCCCCTACCCGGAGGCGTCGCACCTCGTGAAGCTCGGGCGCACGACGGCCACCGGTTCAATGGACGGGGCGTTCTCCGCGGCGGATTTCCTCGACGTCAGGCGCGAGGGAACCTCGCTCGTGCACGTCGCGGGCTATCGCGAAGACATCAGCGACGTGACCGGCGGCGGGGAACCAGTGCGTGTGCCGGGGGTGCAGACGACCGCCGGTTTCTTCGACGCCCTCGGTGTGACACCGCTCGCCGGGCGCGTCTATACCGCGGCGGACGAAGCGCGCGGGGGCATGGCCGTCATCAGCGAGGGCCTGTGGGATCGGCAGTTCGGCCGGCGTGCGGACGTGGTCGGCTCGCAGATTCGCGTCAACGGCATCCCCACCACGATCGTCGGCGTGGTGCCGGCCTCCGTCCGGCATCCCATCAAGGCCGACCTGTGGAACCTGGCCCCTGGCGCGGTGCCGACCTCACCCATTCCGTCCGGTGGCCTCGCCGATCGCGAAGTGCAGTACTTCGCCGCGCTGGCGCGCCTGGCCCCCGGCGCCACGATGGGCGACGCCAATGCGCAGCTGCAGGCCCTTGGCGAGCGCCTCGGCCAGCAGTTCCCCGATACCAACCGCGGCGAGTCGTTCCACGTGCAGCCGCTGGCCGCGACGCTGGTCACGAACGTCCGCGCCGGCCTCCTGCTCCTGCTGGGCGCGGTGGCCTGCGTGCTGCTCATCGCCTGCGCCAACGTCGCGGGGCTGATGCTCGCGCGGGGGCTCGCGCGGCGGCGCGAGCTGGCCGTGCGCGCGGCCATCGGCGCAAACCGCTGGCAGATTGCGCGGCAGCTGATGGTGGAAGGCCTCGTGCTGGCAGCCGCCGGCGGCGCCGCCGGCCTGATCCTGGCCTCGTGGGGCGTCGATCTGCTCGTCGCCCTGGCGCCGCAAAACCTGCCCCGCCTCGGCGACGTCCGGCTCGACTGGCGCGTGGCGGGGGTCGCAAGCCTGGCAACGACGGCGGTAGGCCTGCTGGCCGGGCTCGCGCCCGTCCTGCAGTCGTCGCGGCCACAAATGAACGAGGACCTCAAGGACGGCGGCCGCACCGGGACGTCCATCCGCACCCGCTTCCGAAGCGGCCTCGTCGTGGCCGAAGTTGCCCTGGCGCTGATACTGATGATTGGCGCCGGGTTGATGGCCACCAGTCTCGCGCGCCTCAGAGCCGTGGATCCCGGCTTCCACACGACCAGCGTGGCGGCCGTCGACCTTCCCGTCCCGCAGTCTCGCTACGACGGACCCGCCCAGGGGCGGTTCTACTCCGAGGTGCTGGGCCGGCTGAAGGACAATCCCGTCACGGCCCGGTCCGCTCTCGTGTTTCCCCTGCCGCTCCGGGGCAGCGGCGCCTCGGCCGCGTTCGACATCGAGGGGCGGCCCTCCACGGGCCGGCCGACGCAGCCCATTGCCGAATTGAACATCGTCTCGCCAGACTTCTTCCAGACCATGGGACTGCGACTGGTGCGCGGCCGGGGGTTTGCCACGACCGATATCGATGGGCAGCCCCCCGTTGTCATCATCAACGAACGCCTGGCCAGGGAGTTCGGAAGCGAGGACCCGATCGGCCGGCGCATCAACCTGGGTGACTGGATCACCGTGGTCGGCGTCGTGTCGAACGCCCGCCGCGAATCGCTGGCAGCGGCGCCGCAGCCGGCGCTGTATCTCCCCTACCAGCAGTTCGTCCTGCCGTACCTGAGCCTCGTGGTCCGGACCGACGCGGCGGAATCCGCCGTGGCCTCCGCCGTGAAGACCGTGGTGCGCGGGCTCGACCCCGACCTGCCGGTCGAGACCGTCCGCACCATCGAACAGATCATCGAGTCGTCGACCGACCAACCCCGGTTCCGCACGACGATCCTCCTGGCCTTCTCGTTCCTGGCGGTACTGCTGGCCGCCGTCGGCGTCTACGGCCTGATGAGCTTCTCGGTCTCGCAGCGCACGTCGGAGATGGGCGTGCGGCTCGCCCTCGGCGCCAGCCCGGGCCAGGTCGGCAGGCTGGTGCTGCGGCAGGGGCTCGCCCTGGCAGGACTGGGCATCGCCCTCGGCCTGGCGGCGGCGGCCGGCGGGGGCCGGCTGGTGGCGAGCCTGCTGTTCGACACCAGCGCCACCGACCCGGCCCTCTATGCGGGCCTGGCCGCGCTCCTGCTGACGGTCGCGGCGCTGGCATGCTATGTTCCAGCCAGGCGCGCGATGCGCGTAGACCCGATGCGCGCGCTGCGCGCGGGCTGATCCGTGTTCCCCGGTTCCTGACCCCTGATCCCTGACCTCTGATTCCTGGCCTCCAATCGCAATGCTCAAACTCCGCAACATCGAGAAATCCTTCCGCCACGGCCTGTCCCAGACCTTCGTGCTCCGCCGCGTCAACGTGGACATCCCCGACGGCCAGTTCGTGTCCATCATGGGGCCGTCCGGCGCCGGCAAGTCGACGCTGCTGCACATCCTCGGCATGCACGACAGCGCCTGGACGGGCGAGTACTGGCTGGGGGAGGAACCCGTTCACCAACTCTCGGCCAAGGACCGCATGCGGCTCCAGAAGCA
>CAZLBU010000134.1:0-6621 GCA_964557815.1 uncultured Bifidobacteriaceae bacterium
CGGGTGACGCGACCGCGGTGAGGAAGAGCACGAGGAAGACACTGGATGAGATACGAGTAGTCAACGCGGTGTCCTTTCATCTGGACGAGCTCCGTGCCCGCCCGTGGGTATACCCGGGCCCATGCATGAACATTGCCAGCCTCCCCTCGTTGTCCAGGGCCCGCACGTATGCCTCCTCGTCGAGGGGTCCCTGCTTCATCGCGCGGCCTCGCCAGCATGACCGGCCAGGGTCATGGGCACCAGCACGACCAGGAGGATGGCGGCCACGGCCAGCAGCATGGGCAGGGCGGATGCGGTTGCGTGGTCCGCCGAGGCGGCCTCCTCCAGTGCCCAGACCTGCGCGATGGCACCTGCCAGCCACATTGTGTGTAACGCGCTCCAGCGGCCCGGGCGCGCCGCCCTCGCCGCGCCCGACGCGCGGGCCTCGTTCTCCTCATCGTCACGATGCGGGCGCGCGCCGAGAGGCCTCGTCGTGGACGGGGCCGGGGTCCCGGCGGCGGGCGCGGGCGGGGACGCGATCGCGGCAGACTGGGGCGGCGTCGCCACGGCGCTCCCCGGCTTGTCCTCGCTGTGCAGCCGCTCCATCAGGACGCCGATGGGCACGCCAGGGCGATAGTAATCGGCCTGCGTGCCGCACAGGTCGCAGATGCGCTGGCCGGACCAACGCACGGTGTTGCAGCAGGTGTGGTGCCAGGCGGTGATGCGCCTGGAGGTCGGGCTTCCGCCGATCGCCATCGTGTCTTCTCCATGCCGGCCGCGCCGGCCGAAAAAGACACCCGCAGGCCCCGCGACTTCCCGCGTGGCAGGACACTTCGATTGCGGCAGTCCCGAACGACCGCCGCCACATCTCCCCCCGGTCCCGCAGCGCCTGCGGCCCGGTGAGAAGGCACCGTTGGGATGTCCCTCCCTGGTTGCCGGGCGACCGAGAAGATCGGCCGCCGCTCCGGATGTCGATATCAACCTATATGGATTTGACGATTCGTGTCAAGCGCGCACCGCCTTCAGCAGGCCGCGGAAGTCCACGGGCTCCTTCCGCAGCAGCCGCTCGGTGGCAGTGTCGAGCGCGTCCTCCAGGGCCACCAGCTGCGCCTGCTCGTCGGCCGCCTTGCCCTTCGCCGCGCGAATCTGCTGCCGCGCCTTGTCGGCGCCGCTCTCGTGGTCGGCCACAAGGTAGGCCTCGACGATGTCGCCGACATCCCGCCCGGTGGCGGAGGCGAGCCGGTAGAGGAACCCGACGCCGGCGTTGTTCACCAGGTAGTTGACGGCGCCCGTCGCGATGATCTCGCGCCGCAGCGGGTGCTGCGCGAGGTGCTGGCGGTACGTGTCCCGCATCTTCGACGGGAAATACGCGGCCAGCAGCGGTTGCGCGATGTCGGCGTCGGGAAGCGCGGACGCAAGTGTCCTCGCGTACGCCCAGTTCTTCACGTTGCCGAGCATCGCGCACAGCAGCGGACGCGGCAGGCCCCGCTCGTGCCCCTTCCCCGCGACCAACTCGTCCCGAGTCGGCACCGCGTCGTCGTTGCGGTCCAGGACGCCGGCGGCGACCAGGTCCTGCGCCAGGTCCACCCAGGCGTCGAAGCGCCGCGCGCTCCGGATCCCGTCCAGGCTGAGCGCCAGCGCCTGGTTCGCGTTGTCGGCCAGCACCAGGTCCGAGACCTCGTCGGTCATGGAGGCCAGCAGGCGGTTGCGTTCGGCGACGTCGGCCAGCACGCGGGTGCGCAACAGGAGATTCAGCAGAATCTTGATGTTCACCTCGTGGTCCGACATGTCCACGCCGCCCGAGTTGTCCACGGCATCGGTGTTGATGAGGCCGCCGCCGTACCAGTACTCGATGCGGCCGCGCTGGGTGAGCCCGAGGTTGCCGCCCTCGGCCAGGACCCGGGCGCGCAGCTCGCTGGCGTCGACGCGCACACGGTCGTTGGTGCGGTCCCCCACGTCCGCGTGATCCTCGCTCGACGACTTCACGTAGGTGCCGATGCCGCCGTTGTAGAGAAGGTCCACGCGGGCGCGCAGGATGGCGCGCACCACCTCTTCCCCGCTGGCCTCGGCCTGGTCGAGATCCAGCAGTCGCCGGACCTCCGGGGTGAGCGTGATGGACTTCGCCGATCGGTCGAAGATACCGCCGCCCGGGCTGATGCGTGACACGTCGTAGTCGCGCCACGTCGAGCGCGGCAGCGCGAACATCCGCTGGCGCTCGGCGAAGGAGGCCTCGAGGTCCGGGGCCGGGTCAAGGAAGATGTGCAGGTGGTTGAACGCCGCGACCAGGCGCGTGGCGCGGCTGAGCAGCACGCCGTTGCCGAACACGTCACCCGACAGGTCGCCGATGCCCGCCATCGTGAACGGTTTGGTCTGCACGTCGATGCCCAGGTTGCGGAAGTGGTGCCGCACGCACTCCCAGGCGCCGCGGGCCGTGATGCCCTCCTTCTTGTGGTCGTAGCCGTTGCTGCCGCCTGAGGCGAACGCATCACCGAGCCAGAAGCCGTACTGCGCCGACACGCGATTCGCGGTGTCGGAGAGGTGTGCCGTGCCTTTGTCCGCCGCCACCACCAGGTACGAGTCGTCGGCGTCGTGGCGCACGACGTCCGGTGGGTGCAGCACCTGGCCGTCGACCAGGTTGTCGGTCACGTCCAGCAGCCCGGACACGAACTCGCGGTAGCGATCGATGAGGTAGGCGTCGAGCGCCGGCCGCGGGGGCACGTTGCCCTTGAGGACGAAGCCGCCCTTGGACCCGACGGGCACGATGACCGAGTTCTTGACCATCTGGGTCTTCATCAGGCCCAGCACCTCGGTACGGAAGTCGTCGTGGCGATCGCTCCACCGGATGCCGCCGCGCGCCACCATCCCGCCGCGCAGGTGGATGCCTTCGAGCAGCGGCGAGTGGACGTAGATCTCGAACAGCGGCCGCGGCGAGACCATGCCGACGACCTTCGCCGACTCCACCTTGACGGACACCACCGGCCGCTCGGGGCGCTGGTAGAAGTTGGTCCGGAGCGTGGCCGTCACCAGGCTCTCGAGCCCGCGCAGGATCTCGTCGTCGAACAGGCTGGTGACCTCGCGCAGCGCGGCGTGCAGGGCGTCGTCGGCCCGTGCCATCGCCGCCGCCCGATCGCCCTCGATCGCGGGCGAGAACTTCGCGTCGAAAGCCCGGAAGAGCGCCCCGGCCGCGGCGTGATTGCGCAGCAGCACGGATGTGACCGTCTCGACGTTGTAGGCGGGCCGGATCTGCAGCAGGTGGTTGCGCAGCGTGCGGAGGACCTCCACCTCACGCCAGGTGAGATCCGCCAGCAGGACGAGCGCGTTGAGCGGGTCGTCCGTACCGCGCTCTTCATGGATGGCGCGCAGCCCGTCGCGCAGCCGATCCGGCTCGCGTTCGATGGCCTCGATGGCCGTCGCCCCGGCCTCCACGCGCAGCCGCTCGAGCCAGGCGCGCTGGCCTTCTGGCAACACCAGCGGGATGCTGACCTCTTCCTCCACCCTCAGCCCGAAGTTCTGCAGCGTGCGCAGGAGATCCGTCAGCGACATCGGGCCGGGCGAGAACAGCTTCAGCAGGACGCGCTCGGCCGTGTCGGGCTGGACGGTGAGCTCGAGCCGGCCCTCGAGCGCCTCGAACACCCGGAGATCGTCCGGCACCTCGGACGGCCGCGTGAGCTCGCGGTAGAGGCCGCTGCGGCTTTCCTGCCGGACGTAGCGCTTGAAGAGACGCCGGCCCTCCGCTGCGCCGAAGCTCCGCTCGACCTCCGTCGCCACCTGGTCCTCCCAGGTGGAGATGACCCTGGCCGTGATCTCGCGCACGCGGGCGACGTCCAGTTCGTGCTCCAGGGTCGCCTCGGCGAAGTAGAACACCAGCAGCGCCGTGCCGTTGCAGTCGGCCCACGTGTGATACGCCACCGGGCCGAACTCGCGCGCCAGCGCGTCTCCCAGGTCGGTCTCCGCCTTGTTCGAGTAGTGGAGCCCCGCGAAGGCCACCGAAACCGCCTGGTAGCCCTCGCCGGGCCGCACGTTCACGGCAATCTCGTCGTCGCTCGAGAGGTACACCATCTTGTCGATGATGGGCTTCAGGTGCGTAACGTCGGCATAGAGCAGTTCGCGCTTGGGGAAGTGGTTGAAGATGGCACGCGACTCGCGATACACGTGCGAGTTGACCGCCGCGCCCGAGGCTTGGTACAGCCACTCCAGCTTCTGCTTCAGGATGGGGATGCCGTCGGCCCGCGCGGTGAACGCGCTCTTGGCGAGCCGGCCCAGGACCAGCGTGGCGGCGTCCAGGTCGCCGTCCGGCCGCCACTCGCGGACCACGAAGTCGTCCACCGGGTCCACGTGATGGATGGCGCTGGCGTTGACGCGGTAGTCGATGTCCAGGATGCGCCCATCGTCCGGCCGCGGCTCGGCGTGGCGGCGCTCCTCCTCCATCAGACCCGGGAACACCACGCGCAGCAGGTCCGGCTCGCGGAAGGCGCCCAGCGCGGCATCCAGGTCGGGCTCGAAGCCGTCCGGCGATCGACGGAAGCGCAGCACGCCCATCAGCACGTAGTTGTCGGCGACCAGCCAGTCCAGGAAGCCCTGGGCGCCGTCGGTCGTCTCCGGGTGGCCCGGCCGGCTGCGCAGGCGTCCGCGCAGGTCCTGCAGGAAGCGCCGCATGGCGGCGAAGTCCTCCACGCCCAGGAACACGGTTTTGATGAGCGAGTACACCTGGTGCTCGATGCGGCGCAGCCGCTCGGGCTGCTCGATGCGCTCCAGGCGGAACTGGCAGAGCAGCTCGCGCGCGCCCTCGGCCTGGGCGTCGCCAATCCCGACGATGTGCTCCCACTGCCGGCGGACGGAGAAGATGGGATGCACGGCCGACAGCACCCGGATGCCCTGCTTCTGGAAGAAGTGCTTCAGGCTCTCGAAGATGAAGGGCGCGTCAGGCGTGTGCGTCTCGACGATGGTGACGTCGTAGTGGCCGCCGTGCGTGCTGCCGGTGGCCTCGGTCTCCTGCTCGGTGGGGTTGCGGGCCACCACGTGCAGTCCCGGCAGGCCGCGATAGAGCTGGTGCGGCGGCGGCATGGTGCGGGCAACGAAGGCGAAGTAGCCCTCGATGCGGGCGGCCAGGGCCGCCGGCGGCAGTTCGAGCGCCATGGCGTCCGGCATCTCGCGATAAGCGATGGGCGCGAACGCGCGAAGCAGCTCGCGGTCCCCGGACGGTGCCCGGGCGTCGAGGATGGCGTGGATCTCGTTGAGGATGGTCTGACGACGTGTCGGGTCGGAAGTAATCATGGCGGGCCCCACCAGGGCAGTCTGCTTGATGCTACACCGACTACAATCGCGCGATGGATCTCGTCGAGCTGCAGCGGCACTGGGACACCTTCGGTCGACAGGATCCCTTCTGGGCCATCCTCACGGACCCTTCGCGCCGCGGAAACCGCTGGCCGGTCGATGAGTTCTTCGAAACCGGGCGACTGGAAGTGGCGGACCTGATGCGCGACGCGGAGCGGCTGGGCGTTCCCGGTGCCCGCCGGCGCGCGCTGGACTTCGGCTGTGGAGCTGGCCGCCTCACGCAGGCGCTGGGCGATCACTTCGAGACCGTACTCGGCATCGACGTGGCGCCGTCCATGATCGATCTCGCGCGCGCGCACAACCGGCACGGCACGCGCTGCGCCTACGAGGTCAACGACCGCCCGGACCTCTCGCGCTGGCCGGATCGCGCCTTCGACCTGATCTACACGAGCCGCGTGCTGCAGCACATCGAGCCGCGCTACTCCACCGTGTATGTTCGCGAGTTCGTGCGGCTGCTGGCGCCCGGCGGGTACCTGTCGTTCGATCTGCCTGCCGGCTCCGGCGATGCGGTGGCGATGGCTGAGGGGACGGTGCCGACCTCTGCGATGCGCGCGCGGGTGCGGGTGAGCGGCGGGCCGGGCGCGATCAGCGGCGAGGTGGAAGTGCACCCGGGCGCGAGCGTCCCCTTCCGAGTGGCCGTTACGAACCTCAGCGACGTGCCCTGGCGCGCCACGCCGGCTCACCCCCTCAACGTGGGCAACCACTGGCTGGCCGCGGACGGCACGGTCGTCGCGTACGACGATGCGCGGGTGATGCTGCCGGCGGTGGCGGCCCCCGGCGCGGAGGCACAGGTGGATATCGCGGTGACCGCGCCCGCGGCTCCCGGTGCCTACCGCCTCCAGTTCGACGTCGTGCAGGAGGGCGTGGCGTGGTTTGCGACGTGCGGGTCGGAGCTGGCGGAACTGGAGGTGAGCGTGGAAGGCACCGGCGGAGAGGAACAGTCCCCATCACGCGCCCGTGAAGACGCGCGCCCGGACGCGCGAGCCGACTCACCGTCTCACGCGCGCGAGCGCGCGGCGTCCACGGCGCCGACCGACTCCCCCGCCGACCCGATCGAGCCCGTGATGGAGATGCACGCCGTCCCGCGCGACGAGGTGGAGGCTATCCTCGCGGACGCCGGCGCGCGCCTGCTGGACGTACGCCGCGTGCACCACTGCGGCCCGCTGTGGCTGGCCTGTCGCTACGACGTGACGAGGTCTTGAGGTCTTGAGGTCTTGGGGTCTTGGGGTCTTGCCTGCCCGCCGAAGGTCTGGAGAGCGAAGGCGGTGCGAAACGGCGCGCCGTGGATCTCCGCTGACTAGTAGCCGC
>CAZLBU010000134.1:6631-7151 GCA_964557815.1 uncultured Bifidobacteriaceae bacterium
ACGAGGACTGGACGCGCGGCAGGACCTTCACGTACTGGGCGGTGTACGTGCAGAACGCGCACTGCTCGACGACGCGCGCCCTGCCCTCGCCGTGGGTGGTCGCGCGTTCCAGCACCGTCTCCTTCGACGACTTCGTGCGGTTGTGGCACTGCGGGCACTTGTCGTAGCCGGTCAGCCAGCGCGGGTATCGCAGCGTGAAGTGGTGCGCGCACGCGGGACACACCCACACGTCGTAGTCCACGCTGCCGACGCGCTCCTCCGCCTGCTGCCCGTCATCGAGCCTGGCGTCGTCTTCGGCCTCGCCGAGCCGGTGCATGCGCGTCCGGCACTGGGGGCACCGGCGACGGCGGTACCGACGCCATCGCCGGAAGCCGACGAGCGACCCAATCCCCACCGGGATGGCGCCCAGCAGGCGCCAGAGCCAGCCGCCGCCCGTCCAGTCGCGTGCCTGTTCGTAGACTTCGCTCCTCGGCGAAGGCAAGGCGACCGGCTGGTGCCCCACCACGCGCGCCAGCGCCTC
>CAZLBU010000134.1:7161-7666 GCA_964557815.1 uncultured Bifidobacteriaceae bacterium
GCAAGCACGCCCTCGTCGAACTGCCCGGCCTTGAATCGGGGAATGACGTAGGCGTCCAGGATCGCGCCGACCTTGCCGTCGGGAAGGTCACCCTCCAGCCCGTAGCCGACCTCGACGCGCACGCGGCGGTCACCCGTGGACCAGAGCAGCAACAGGCCGTTGTCGCGGCCGGCCTTACCGATGCCCCAGAGCTCGAAGAGCTTCACGGCATACTCTTCGATCGACATTCCATCGAGCGAGGCGACGACGACCACGGCCATCTCCACCGTCGTCTTCATCTCCATGTCGCTGATAAGGGCGTTGAGCTTCGCCACCGTCTCCGCGCGGAGGGCGCCGGGGACATCGGTGACCCACGTGCCGTCGCGGACGCGCGGGTTGGCGATGCTGGAGAGGGGCTCGGCGGCGACAACGCCCCCGGCGAGCACGAGGAGGACGCCAAGCCCGACCAGGAGGCCCGTGCGCGCCCGCGAGGAACCGATCATGCCCAGTACTGTAAGCGCAACGG
>CAZLBU010000135.1:0-4013 GCA_964557815.1 uncultured Bifidobacteriaceae bacterium
TAGTTGTGGATGCGGCCCTCACCGACGAGCTGTGTTTGCGCCGCGTTCCAGAGGGGGTCGTGGGTGGTGGCGCGCTCGAACGCATCGAGCGTGTAGATGTGCTCGCGGGGATCCTCCGCATGGCGCTCGAGCGTCTTCAGGGCCCACGGGGGCAGCGAGTCGTAGTCGGCGTAGTCCGCGCGCTTCGATGCCATGTTGTAGCCCAGTTCGCGCCAGGTGATGAACTCGTCCAGGAACCCCTCGGCGGCGGCGGAGACGCCCCACCAGCCCTCTCTCGAGCCCGTGGCCTTCGCCGGCAGGTGGCCCAGCCAGCCTTCGCGCGCCATCAGGCGGTCGAACACTTCGTGGGGGCCGATGTGGCCCCAATGGAGGTAGGGGGACAGCCGGCTGGTGACGTCCCGGTCGGGCACGTTGCGGTCGTCGCCATAGGATGCGAGGTCGTGCTCCACGAAGGCGTCCAGCCGGTCGCGGGCCGCCTGCGCGCCGCCGCGCGCCGCCGTGGGGAGCACCGACTGATCGATGGGGAGCTCGTCGAGTCGGTGCCCATTGTCGAGCCAGACCAGCGCGTCCGGCCAGCGCGCGGCGATGTCACGGGGCACCGGCCATGCCGGCGCCGGGATCGGCTCGCCCAGCGGGTCGGCTGCCGGCCGCTCCTTCACGTGCGCTGGCAGGGCTTTCTGCAGGGCCCGCCGGAACGCGTGGGCCGTGGGGAAGACCTGCGAGACGGCCTGCATCGGCAGCAGCCCATTCCCGTCCACCGCCTCCAGGCGAACATCCAGCCGTCGTCCGGCGGCGTCGATCATCGCGGGCAGGAAGAAGCACGGAAAGTCGTCGGTGACCACCGCGGCGGCGTGCGCCGCCAGCGCGGCCAGCAGGCCGCGCCCGGCGCCGGGCTCCGGCTCGAGGTAGGGCAGGTAGGTGAGCCCGGGACGCCTGGACAGGGCCTTCCGCGTATCGCGCATGCCGTCCACGACGAACTGGTGGAAGCGCGCCGAGGCCCAGCGATGGTCCACCCGAAACGCCTCGAGCACGACGAGCGGCTTGCCGAGCGACCTGGCGTAGGCGGCCGCCTGTTCAAGGGCGTAGCTCGAGCGGGTGCGCCGTGCCGCGACCATCCAGTACAGGACCATCTCGCGGCCGGGGTGGATGGGGGCGTCGTTGATGGCTCGAACCCGGAGGGAGGGCACCATGTAGAATCAACTGTAAGACGTCGGGAAGCGGGAACCGGGCTTCAGGAGCCGGGAACCGGATGTTGCCCGATCGGCATCTTAGAGTTGTAGGCCACCCTCAGATTCGGAGTCCCATTTCATGATTGTCCAGCGCTATCCGGAACCGTTCATCGCGCCCATGCGCGCGGAGCTCACCAGGCTCGGCTTCGAGGAGTTGAAGACGCCAGAGGCTGTGGACGAGGCGGTGACGCAGCCCGGTACCACAATGGTCGTGGTCAATTCCGTATGCGGATGCGCCGCGGGCAAGGCCCGCCCGGGCATTGCACTCTCGCTGCGGCATGGCGCTCGTCCGGCCAGGCTGGCGACGGTGTTCGCCGGCGCCGACGTCGAGGCCACGGAGCGCGCACGGTCGTACTTCGCGCCGTACCCGCCGTCCTCACCCTCCATCGCACTCATGAAGGACGGCAAGCTCGTCTACATGATGGAGCGGCGCGAGATCGAGAACCAGAGCGCCGACGCCATCGCGGCGAAGCTGCAGGCCGCGTTCGAGCAGCACTGCGGGAAGTAGAAGGCCAAAGGCAAAAGGTAGAAGGCAGAAGGCAAAAGGCAGGAGGCCGAAGGAAGAGGGGCGTCGTGCGCTCTTTTTGCCTTGTGCCTTCTGCCTTCTGCCTTGTACGCTTCCCCGCTTCGGAGGTCGTTTCATGCGAAGCACGCGGGGCCCGCTGCGGGCGTCGGCTCTTCTCACCCTGGCGGTCGCCCTGGCGGCCACCACCTTCCAGGATGCGCCTCGCGCGCAGGGCGCGGCCATCGATCCGACGCTCTACCAGTCGCTCCGCTGGCGCAACGTCGGCCCCGATCGGGGTGGGCGATCCATCGCGGTGGCTGGTGTGCGCGGCCGGCGGCTCGAGGCCTACTTCGGCGCCGTGGGCGGCGGGCTCTGGAAGACCACGGACGGCGGCGAGAACTGGACGCCGGTCACCGACGGCCAGATCGACAGCTCGTCGGTCGGCGCGGTCGCCGTCTCCGAGTCGCACCCGGATGTCGTCTACATCGGGATGGGCGAGTCGCACATCCGGGGCAACATCATGCAGGGCGACGGCCTCTACAAGTCCACCGATGCCGGCAAGACGTGGACGAGCGTCGGCTTCAAGACACCCGGCTTCACCATTTCCCGCATCCGCATCCACCCCACCAACCCCGACATCGTCTACGTGGCGGTGTTCGGCAACGTCGTCGCGCCCAATCCGGAGCGTGGCATCTACCGCACGCGCGACGGCGGCAAGACCTGGCAGCGGGTGCTCTTCCGCGACGACAAGTCCGCGGGCATCGAGGTCCAGATCGACGCGAACAACCCGAACGTGATCTACGCCTCGCTCTGGGAGGCGTACCGGCGCTCGTGGCAGATGTGGAGCGGCGGGCCGGGCAGCGGGCTGTTCAAGTCCACCGATGCCGGCGACACGTGGACCGAGCTGACGCGTGCGCCCGGGCTCCCCGCCACTGGCCCGGTCGGCAAGATCGGCATCGCCGTGTCGCGCGCCGATTCGAACCGCCTGTGGGTGCTGCTCGAGCACGAGAACGGCGGGCTCTTCATGAGCGACGATGCGGGCACGACCTGGAAGCTGGTGAACGACGACCGCAACATCCGCCAGCGCGCGTTCTACTACTCGCGTGTCTACGCCGACCCGCGCGAGAAGGACACGGTGTGGATGCTGAACGTGAACATGTATCGCTCCACCGACGCGGGCAAGACGCTGCAGAACGTGCGGGCGCCGCACGGCGACTACCACGACCTGTGGATCGACCCGGATGACTCGGCGCACCTGGTCAACGCCAACGACGGTGGCGGCACCGTCTCGTGGAACACCGGGCAGACCTGGACCGACCTCGAGTTCCCGACCGCGCAGATCTACCGGCTGAGCGTCACGAACACATTCCCCTACTATGCGTGCGGCGGGCAGCAGGACAACTCAACGGTGTGCGCCCCGGTGAGCGCACGTCCGGGTGAGCTCGGCACCGGGTACTTCTCGGCCGGCGGCGGCGAGAGCGGCTACGTGACGCCGCACCCGACGAACCCGAACCTCTTCTACTCGGGCAGCCAGGGAGCGCTCATCACCCGCTTCGACCGGTCCACCGGGCACATTCGCGACATCCAGCCCTACCCGCGGTTCTTCTCGGGCGAGCCCGCGCGCGACCTGCCGGAGCGCTGGCAGTGGACGTTCCCCATCGTGTTCGATCCCTTCGACCCGAAGACGCTGTACATCTCGTCGCAACACGTGTGGAAGACCACGAACGACGGGCAGAGCTGGACGAAGATCAGCCCGGACCTGACGCGGGCGGACCCCTCGACGCTGGGCGATTCGGGCGGTCCGATCACGCGCGACATGAACGGGCCCGAGATCTTCGGCACGGTCTTCGCCATCGGGCCATCCATGGTGGAGAAGGGGCTCATCTGGACCGGATCCGACGACGGGTATGTCTTCGTGACGCGTGACGGCGGCGGCCACTGGTCCAACGTCACGCCGCCGGGCATCGGCGACTTCACCCGGGTCAGCACCGTGGAGCCCTCGCCGCACAAGAGCAAGGCAGGCACGGCCTACGTGGCGGGCAAGCGGTACCTGGTGCCGCCAGGCGACCGGGCGCCGTACCTCTTCAAGACGGACGATTACGGCAGGACGTGGCAGAAGATCGTCACGGGCATCGCCCCGCATCACTACACGCACTCCATCCGCGAGGACCCGAAGCGGCCGGGGCTGCTCTTTGCGGGCACCGAGCACGGCGTCTACGTCTCGTTCAATGACGGCGACAGCTGGCAGTCGCTGCGGCTCAACATGCCGGACACGCAGA
>CAZLBU010000135.1:4023-7650 GCA_964557815.1 uncultured Bifidobacteriaceae bacterium
GTGTCGCTCGACGACGGCGCGAACTGGCAACGGTGGCAGGGGAATTTGCCGGTGGCGCCGGTGTACGACCTGATCGTGAAGGACGGCGATCTGGTCGTGGCCACGCACGGGCGGTCGTTCTGGGTCCTCGAGAACATCAGCACGCTGCGGCAGCTCACCCCGGACCTCACGACGACCGCGCTGAAGGTGTTCGAGCCGCGACCGGCCATCCGCTCGTACAACCGCGCAGACGTGGACTACTACCTGGGCGCGGCCGTGGACCGGATCACCGTGGACATCCTCGACGGGCAGGGGCGCGTCGTCCGGTCGTTCACGCGCACGGCCGAGGAGGAGAAGGCGGACGAGAAGAAGCCGGCACCGACCGGTGGCGGCTTCTTCGGCGGCCCGCCGCAGCTGCCACCGTCGACGAAGGCCGGCATGAACCGCTTCTCGTGGAACCTGCGGTATCCCGGCTCGACGGTGTTCCCGGGCATGATCATCTGGAGCGGCAACCCGGCCAACGGGCCCGTGGCGGTGCCCGGCCAGTACCAGGTCCGGGTGACGGCGGGCTCACAGGTCCAGACCGTACCCCTGCAGGTGCAGAAGCACCCGTTGTTCGAGAATGTCTCGGTCGCTGACCTTCAGCAGCAGTTCGACCTGGCCATCCAGATTCGCGATCGGACGGGCGACGCCAACGAGGCGGTGATCCAGATCCGCGACATCAAAACGCAGATCCAGGAGCGACTCGAGCAGTCGAAGAACCCGCGCCTGAAGGAGATCGGGGACCTCGTCACGCGGAAGCTGAGCGTGGTGGAGGAGGAGATCTACCAGGTGCGCAACCGCAGCGGGCAGGATCCGCTGAACTTCCCGATCAAGATCAACAACCGGCTGGCGTCGCTGAGGCGGAGCGTGGAGACCGGTGACGCGGCACCGACCGACGCGTCGCGCGAGGTGTTCAAAACGCTGAGCGCCGAGCTGCAGAAGCAGATCGACGAGCTGGCCGCCATCACGAAGGGCGATCTGGCGAACTTCAACTCGGCCGCGAAAGAGCAGAAGCTGGCGCCCGTCGCGGCGAAGCCGGTGGAACGGCCCAAGTAGGCGCCCCTCCGGGGCGTGGGCGCCGCCTTCGCGCCGTGGGCCCTGCGGGTGGGCGCGGCGGCGCCGCGTGGGAGGACGATGGACCTGCTCCGGGGGAGGCTCGTCAACCAGAAGCTGGCCGGATCAACCTTCCGGCACCCAGGTGAGGTGGTGTCCTGGCTGGGGGCCGTCCAGGCCCAGGACTTTGCCGGGGCGAAGTGGGCGATTGGCCTTCGGGCGATTGGGCTCACCGAGGCGGCGGTCGAGCGCGCGTACGACCAGGGTGCGATTCTCCGCACCCACGTGCTGAGGCCGACCTGGCATCTCGTCTCGGCGGATGACATCCGGTGGCTCATCGCGCTCACGGGCCCGCGTGTGATCGCGCGCCTGGGGCCCCGGCATCGGTACCTCGAGATCGACGACAGGACCGTCGCCCGCAGCCGGGCGGCGCTGACACGCGCCCTGGATAAGGGTGCGCTGACCCGGCGCGAAGCGGGCGGGGTGCTCCAGCGGGCGCGCATTCACGTGACACCGGAGCGCCTGACTCACCTGTTGGTGCTGGCGGAGCTCGAGGGACTCGTGTGCAGCGGGCCACTGCGCGACCGACAGACGACCTATGCCTTGATGGACCAACGCGTGCCGGCCGCGCCGCCGGTCGCGCGTGACGAGGCGCTCGCCAGGCTCGCCGTGCGCTACTTCCTGAGCCACGGCCCGGCGACGATCGCGGACTTCGCCTGGTGGTCGTTCCTTCCCCTGGGCGATGCCAGGGCGGCCATCGAGCTGGCGGGGCCTGCGGTCCCGCGCGACGCGGTCGCCACCAAGGCAGCGTCCAGGCGCACCGGCGCTCGATCGCGCAAGTCGGAAGCGGCCGCGTGGCTGCTCCCCAACTTCGACGAGTTCCTGGTGGCCTACAAGGAGCGGAGCGCTGTCCTGGGGCAGGGGCCAATCGACCCGCGAGAGACGCTCGCCCACACGGTCATCATCGACGGCCGCGCCGTCGGCACCTGGAAGGCGCGGCCGGAAAGGCCAACCTCCGGCCCGCCCGGCGCGCGCCCTGCTGTGTCCATCGCCGTCGCGCCGCGCGTGACGCTGACACGAGCCGACTGGGTGTGTATCCGGCAGGCGGCGGACCGCTACGGTCGATTCACGGGCCGCGGAGCGGCGGTGGGGAACGGGCGGTAGGCTCTCGCGCCGGCTATCCGCCGCGGGTATGCATTTCGAGGTGCGGGTCGCGCTTGAGGCTGCTCACCGGGATCAACGGTGATCGTCCACGGGCGTGCAGGCGGTGCTCGGCACCGCGGTCCGTGCGCGCATGCCAGACGCCGGTGATGAGCTCTTTCAGCGATTCCCGGCTCGCGCCGCCGCGGAGCGGGCCGCGCAGGTCGATGCCGCGCGGGGCGTAGAGGCACAGGTACCAGAGACCGTCGGCGGTCAGCCGGCTGCGATCGCAGTTGGCACAGAACGGCGCCGTCGTGGAGGCGATGATGCCGAAGACCAGGCCGTCCGGCAGGCGGAAGCGGTTCGCCGGCGCGGAGCCGGCCTCATCGATGGGCGTGATCGGCCCGTAGTGGTCCGCCAGCCGCTGAAGCATTTCGTCCCGTGACACCACCTGCGAGTGGCTCCAGTGCGTGGCGCCACCCACGTCCATGTACTCGATGAACCGCAGCTCCGCCCCCCGCCCGCGAGCGAACTCCAGCAGCGGGATCATCTCATCGTCATTGGTCCCGCGGATGAGGACGGTGTCCATCTTGAAGCCGGGGAAGACCTCCGCGGCCACGTCGAGCCCTTCGAGGACGCGGTCCAGTTCGTCGAAGCGCGCCAGCGCCTTGAAGCGCTCGCGATCCAGCGTGTCGAGGCTCACCGTCACCCGGTGCATGCCGGCCCGCTTCAGGTCGGCCGCGGCGCCGGCCAGGAGGACGCCATTGGTGGTAATGGCCAGGTCGCGGATGGTCTCCCGCCGGGCGAGTCGTTCCACCAGGTCGGGCAGGTCGCGGCGGAGCAGGGGCTCGCCGCCGGTCAGCCGCACCTTGTCGACGCCCAGCTCGAGGAACAGATCCACCAGCTGCTCGATCTCCTCGAACTGCAGGATGTCCTCGCGCGGCAGCCAGACGTAGTCCGGCTCGGGCATGCAGTACTGGCAGCGCAGGTTGCACCGATCGGTCACCGACAGGCGGAGGTTCTTGAGCGGCCGGGCGTGGGCGTCGACGAGCGCCATTACCGCCATCATAGCGGAGGGCGAGTGGGCCGCGCGAGGAGGGGGCCGCGCTTACGCGCGGTGGGCCTCGCTCTCGCTCGGTAGGGGCCGCGCTCTCGCGCGGGGGGCCGCGCTCTCGCGCGGGAGGGGCCTCGCGGCTCCGCCGCTCGGTAAGCCGCGCTCACGCGCGGGGGGCCGCGCTGCGCGCGGTAGGGTGTCGCCCACGGCACGACGCGCCGCCCACGCGGCGCAGCCGCGCCCACAGTCCGGGACTGCCCACGCGCCGCAGGCGCGCCCACGGATGGGCCGCGCTCACGCGCGGGGGGCCGCGCTCTCGCGCGGGGGGCCGCGCTCTCGCGCGGGAGGGGCCTCGCGGC
>CAZLBU010000136.1:0-6352 GCA_964557815.1 uncultured Bifidobacteriaceae bacterium
CGACGGGCGGGAGGGGGGGGGGGGGGGGGGGGGGTGGGGGGTTTGGGGGGTGGGGGGGTGGGGGGGTTCGGAGGTTCTGGGGTTCTGAGGTTCGGAGGTTCGGGGGTTCTGGGGTCCGGCTTCTCAAGTTCGCGGGTTCGGGCGTAGGGGTTCTATGGTTCGCACGGCCACAGCGCCGTGCCGCCGGACCCCAGAACCTCAGAACCCCAGAACCTCAGAACCCCCGAACCTCAGAACCCGTCGTCTTCGCCCTCTCGCGACGCGCGGGTCAGCCGCCCAGAACGCCGGGCTCCCAGGAGGGCTGCACCGTCGCGCCCCAGAGCTCGCGGATGCCGTAGCGCTCGTGGAGAATCATCAGGTGGTGCTGGCTGTGCCCGGCGAGAATCCAGCAGAGGGCGCGGCCACTGACCGCCTTGTTGTTCGCCAGCGCCGACCGGCCGAGCGCGGCCTCGTTCAGCGAGTAGACGAGCGCGAGCGTCGCCTCGCGCACCGCCAGCAGCTCGTGGACGATGTCCTTGATGGATCGCTGGTGGTGCGGCGCCGTCGCGGCCCACTGGTTCTCGTCGAAGCCGGCCAGCGGCGTGGTGTCGGCCCGCGCGATGCGCAGCAGGCGGTATCCGAACACGCGCTCGGCGTCCGCGATGTGCCCGAGCACCTCCTTCACGCTCCACTTGCCTTCCTCGTAGCGGAACGAGGCCTTCGCGTCGTTCAGCACCTCGAAGCGCCTGATGTCGGCGCGTTGTGCCTCGAGCGCCGCCAGCGGCCCGCTCGCGGGGACCTTGTTGATGTAGCCGGCGTAGAAGATCGCGAACTCGTCCGGACCGGGCAGGGTGATCGGGGGGGCAGGCCTGTAGCTCATGAGGAGGACTTTATCCGGGGAACAAGGCGGCCGCAATGGTCCCGAGGGTCTCGAGGCCGTGCACGTCGCGCGGGAGCTGCGGCACGCGCAGGATGGGCACGCCGGTGAAGCGCCGGTCGATCTCCTCCCGGTAAACGCGCTCCTGCGCCTGCCGGGCCACCAGGAACGGGTCGGAACTGGTGGAGGGCAGCAGGCGGTTCACGACCAGCGCCCCCACGCGCACGCCCGCCTCGTCCAACTGCGCCAGCGCGCGCGCGGTTTCCTCGATGGGCAGCCTCTCAGCGACGAGCACCAGCACGAACGCGGTCACACGCGGGCTCACCAGCCGCGCGCGGAACTCACGCAGCCGCTCCAGCCGCTCGGCGAGTGACAGCATGATGGGATCGTTCCGGTCGTCCTGCTCCACGCCCAGCATCGCGCGCCGCGAGCGCGACAGCGCGCGGATCCACGCCTCCATCAGCTCCGGCATCCGGATGAGCCGCAGCGTGTGGCCCGTGGGCGCCGTGTCGAAGACCAGCAGGTCGAACCGCTCGTCCTCGCCCCGCATGAGCGATCCGATGCGGTCGAAGAGCGCCACCTCCTCGGCCGCCGGCATGCTCGCCGCCAGATCGATCTGGCGGTTCGCCTCCTTGAGGATCTGGTGCCCGAACAGCGACTTGATGCGGTCCTTCACCTCGACCACGTACCGGGCCGACTCGCGCCCGGCGTCGATCTCGAGCGCGTGCAGGTTCGGCGCCACCTCGACGATGTCCGGGCCGATCGGGCGGGCGAAGATGTCGGCCGTGTTGTGCGCGGGATCGGTGGAAACCAGCAGCACGCGCCGCCCCGCGCGGCTCGCGGCCAGCGCGGTGGCGGAAGCGCTCGTGGTCTTCCCCACGCCGCCCTTGCCGCCGAAGAACAGGACCTTCCGATCGAGAAGGCGCACCCGATCGCCCATCAGCAGCAGGGCAGGGTGCCGAGCGGCGACCGGTCCATGCCCATCCGCCGGTGCCAGAGGTGGAACTGCTCCAGCAGGTAGGGATAGATGTCGAGCATGTAGAGCGTGGCCGGGTTCGGCAGCCCGACGACTTCCATGTAACAGAGGAGCAGGAACAGGTCGTTCAGCTCGTTGGCCTGCTTCCGCAGCTCGCGCTCGTAGTGGCTGTAGGCGATGCCGTGCACGAAGTCGCGGATGTTCTTGCCGAGGGGCACGACGGAATCATAGCAAGGGTGCAGGGGTGCAGGGGTGCAGGGGTGCAAGGGTGGTATGGAACGCCCGACCACCATACGCCTGAGCCCTGAACCTGTGCACCCTGCACCTGTGCACCCCTGCACCTGTGCACTCTGCACCTGTGCACCCTGCACCTGTGCACCCTGCACCCTGCTACATATTCACCCAGTAGGTGAACTTGACCAGGAACACGTTGCGTGACGGCGAGCTGAACAGGCCGCCGAAGTCGCGGTTGAACTGAAAGCTCCCGTAGTCGGTGAGCCTCTCGTTGCGTCCCTGCTGCCACACCAGGAAGAGCTGCGAGCCCGGCTTGTACTCCCATCGCAGCACGTTCGTCGTCCGGAACGAGCGGATGTTGAAGTCGGCCGAACCCGTGTAGTCGAAGGGCTGGTAGCGGTCCGGGTACTCCGCGGCGCGGCCGTTCACCAGCTCGCGGAACTTCGAGTAGTCGCCAGCCGAGACGAACGGCTCGGCGTAGGTCTGCAGCGACAGGTTCGGCGTCATCGTGTAGTTGAAGCGCAGCGTCATCGCCACGGTCTTCTGATCGATGCGCCCGAACACGTAGTGCGTCGTCCCGTCGTCGGCCTCGACGTTCTCAACCCACTGCGCGTCGTCCTTGTTGATCTCGTAGCGGAGACCCGCCGAGAGCGAGATGGCGGAGGAGGGCCGCAGGTTGATCCACGGGTTCATGTCGCGCCGCGCCGTACCCTGGCCGTCCGCCTCGTAGTAGCCGTTGTAGCTGAACGAGAGCGCCTTCCGGTTGTCGGTGTTGGCGTAGAACCAGACACTGCGACTGGCGTTGGCGAGCACGCCGGGCCCGCCGCGGGTGATGCGATCGCGAAACGGCGCGCTGTTGAGGTTGACGCCCACGCCGAAGTTGTACTGGTTGACGAACGTCCAGTGCGTGTTGATGTTCCCGCCCGAGAACAGGCGGTCCCCGCCGAAGTTCCAGCCGGCCCACTGGTTGAAGTTGATGTTCCAGTTGCGCACGTAGCGCCCGGGGACGAAGTCGCGGTACTGGAACCAGTTGTTGATGGTGCGCTCGTCGGCGCGGCGCTGGAAGCCCAGGTCGTTGCTGTCGAACCCGGGGCTCTTGTACCCGAGGAACGTGTTGAACCTCGTGCGGTCGCCGGCAATCTTGCCGAAAGACACCGACCCGGCGTGCCCGCTCAGCGTGGTGGCCAGCGGATCCACCTCGGTGTAGTCGGCGTCGGGGCGCTGATATGAGTGCACGGCGTTGCGCTGCAGCCGCTCGATGGCCTCGGGACTGCCACGCAGGTGGCTCCCCGCCCAGAACCCGGAGACGCTGTACGTCCGGGACAGGCGCCAGTCGTAGTCCACGCCGCCGGCATACGCGTTGTCCGTCAGGAAGCTCACGTCGTCGGTGACCTGCCGGTTGGTGGACGTGAACATGAAGCCCAGCGCCGACTGGTTGGCGTACTCGCGGCGGACGCGAGCCACGCTGTACGACGTCAGGGGCTCGACGCTCTGCAGGCGGCGGTCGATGCCGCCGGCCCCTGCGATGACCGCATCCTCGCGGACGGTCACCGCGTTCAGGCCGCCCACGGAGAAACTCCCGATCCGGCCGGTGAGCTTGGCGGCGCCAAGGATGGTCGCCGTATCGGGCGACGTCGAGAACTCGGCGTCACCGGCGTCGGGCGAGCCCTGGGGGGCGCGGCCGATGCGCCGCGAATAGAAGAGGCCCGTGCAGTTCCCGTCGTTGCAGTCCATGTTGAAGCGGAACGTGCCGGACCCCTCGACGAAGAAGGGCCGCCGCTCCGGAAAGAACGCCTCGAAGGCATCGAGGTTCACCACCGCGGGATCGGCCTCCACCTGGCCGAAGTCTGGGTTGACCGTGGCGGTGAGCGTGAGGCCGGGCGTCACCGCGTACTTCAGGTCCAGTCCCAGCGCCCCGCCCGGATCCGGCGACTTCGCCAGCGTGTTGCCCGCATCCACGGTGTGCGTGTCCAGCTTGCCCACGGTGTACGGCATCAGCTCGAGCCGCTGAGGCGAGCCGCCCAGCCGGATGCCCTGCAGCTCGCCGAACTGCGAGACGAATCCGTTCGCGTTGCGCGAGAGCAGCGGCCATGTCGAGATCTCGTTCAGCCGGCCAACCTCGCGCACGATCGCAAAACCGACGGGTCCGCCCTCGGTCCCGTTGAAGCGGAGCTGCGAGAAGGGAATGCGGAACTCGGCACGCCATCCCTCGCTGTCCCGCGCCACCTGCACGTCCCACACGGCGTCCCAGCTGTCGTCGCTCGGACCGTCGTTGAAGTAATAGCGGTCGCGCTTGACGCCCACGGGATTGACGGCGAACTCGTAGGCCGAACGCCGGTCCAGGTACGAGTCCACGATCACCTTCACCCAGTCGGACGGCGAATGCTGATCGCGGCGCGTCAGGATGCCGACGATGCGGTCGGGCTCGGAGTCGAAGGCGCGAATGGCGACGTAGAGCGCCGAGCCGTCGAAGGCGACGCGCGCCTCGGTGGCGTGGCTGGGCGCCTGGCCCTCAGCCGGTTCGCGCTGGATGAAATCGGTGATGCGGCCCGCCCGCTCCCAGGTGCCCTCGTCCATGCGGCCGTCGATGACGATGGGCTCACCCTCGGCGACGGGGACGGCGGCAGCGCTGGCCACTGCCCTGGCGTCACTTCGGGCGCTGAGGGGCACCCACGCGGCGGTGATCAGCACCGCCAGCGGGAGCCAGGCCCGAAGGACCATGCGCATGCCCCCTGTAGACGGATTGGTCCTAGGAATAGTTGGCAGAAGCCCGAACGACACAAGGCCACGTTGTGACGTCTTTTTCACGATATATTTACGCAAAATGTCGCAATCACGACATGAACACAGAATGTCGGCTGACCTGTCGAAACACCTCAGGATCAGCCACTTCCCCTCCTTCTCGGCCATCGAGCACGTGCATGACAGGCCCATGCTGCTCTGGGCGAATCGGCCGCTCGTTGTCCGCACGAGGGCGGGCGCATGGGCGGTTCCCCTGGGACGAATGATGTGGCTAACGGCATGGACGCGGTTCCGGCTCCACTCCGAGGCGCCCGTGGACGCCGACGCCCTGCTGCTGGACCCGGCCAGGGCCCGGGCGGTCAGCCGCCCATCCGCAGTCCTCGACGATGACGCGGTGCTCGCGGCCATCGTGCGCCTTGCTGCGGGGCCGGCGTCCCTGCAGGCGCGCGTGCCGGGGGACCGACGACTCTTTGCCGTGCTTCTCGACCGAATCGGCGCCGCGCGCAGCCTCCCGCTGCTCGTGCGCACGCCCGTGGAGGGACGCCTGGCCTCGGTCGTCGACCTTGGCGCGCGCGTGCTCGAGGGGCGCGCACCCACCATCACGGACCTGGCATCGTCACTGGTGACGAGTCGAAAGACGGTGGAGCGCGCTTTCGCGCGCGAAGTGAGCCTGACGCCCGGGCGATGGCGACAGCAGGTCCGACTCACGCGTGCGGTGGCGCTGCTCTCGGAGGGCCGGCGGGTGGCCGACGTGGCGCACGAGGTGGGCTACCGCACGCCCAGCGCGTTCGTGGCCGCCTTCCGGAAGGCAATGGGCACGACGCCGAAGCGGTTTGTCAGGAACCCACAGAAAGGCAAAGGGCACAAGGAATAAGGCAAGAAGAGGCGACCCTCAGCCTTCCCCTTCTGCCTTGTGCCTTCTGCCTTTGACCTTCTGCCTTTTGCCTTCCTACTGCCCCTGCCCGAGCCAGGCCAGGACGCGCGCCTTCTGCTGTTCGGTCGCGTCGGGGCGCAACTCGAGGCGCCACGGACGTCCAGGGTCCGCGCCGAGCGTCACGTCGAGCCGCGTCAGCTTGTCGCGGCGTGCCACCAGCAGCTGCACCTTGTCCCCGGGGCGGTACTGATCCAGCCGCGCCGCCAGGCCATCGGGGCGGACGCGCACCTCGTCCACGGCGAGGATCTCGTCGTCCACGTTCAGGCCACCGTCGAAGGCGGGCGTGCCGCGGCGCACCCCGGTCACGACGAGGCGCCCGTTGTCGGTGCGCGTGGTGGTGCCGAGGAACGCGCGCGCGGTGCGCGGATCCACGGGGCGGAACCGCAGGCCGTAGTACTCCAGCGCCTCGGTGTAGTCGAGCTCGTCAGTGGACTCGGCCGCCGTCCGGAAGAATGGCTTCAGGTCGATGCCGGCCGCCTCCGTCATCACCTGGTAGAACTGCTCCGGCGTGTAGCCCCTGTCGCCGCCGTAGCGTTGGAGCGCGATCCGCATCCCGTCGTCCAGCGACTTCGTGCCCTCCGTGGCCTTCCGGATCTTCGCGTCCAGGAGG
>CAZLBU010000136.1:6362-7646 GCA_964557815.1 uncultured Bifidobacteriaceae bacterium
AGGAACGCAATCACCGCGCCCTTGGGATAGTAGTCGATGGAGGTGTTGGGCGTGTTCTCGTCGGGGCGGTACTGCTTGATCCAGGTGTCGTAGGACGCCATGTTCACCGGCGTCACGAGGCGGCCCGGACGCGATTGCACGGCCTCGATCTGGTTGGAGAGGCCGTCGAAGTACTCGTCGAGGGTGGAGAGTCCGGCGCGCCGCACCAGGACGTCGGCGTAGTAGTCGGTGAAGCCTTCGGCCACCCAGAGCGTCTTCACGTAGTTCTCGTTCTCGTAGTCGAAGGGGCCGAGCTCCACCGGTCGCAGGCGCTTGACGTTCCAGTTGTGGAAGTACTCGTGGGCGACGAGCGACAGCCAGTTCAGGTAGCTGCGGTGCGTGCGCGTGGTGAAACGGCTCGACATGGTGAGGAAGCTGTTCTTGTGCTCCAGCCCTCCGCCGGTATCCACCACCATGTTGAGGAAGTAGTAGTGCGGGTAGAGCAACGGGCCCATCGCACGGCGGCCCGCCTCGACGATCTTCTGCACGTCGGCCGCTGCGCGGTCCGCATCGAAGAGCGACGGATCGCCCTCGAGCACCAGCACGTGCTTCCTGCCTTCCACGGTGAACTCGCGCGTCACGGGGTTGCCGGCGACGATGGGGCTGTCCACGAGGGTGTCGAAGTCCTCGGCACGGTAGGCGTGCGGGCTGCCGGTGATGGGCATCAGGGCGCTGGCGGAGCCCACCCAGCCCGAGGGCAATTCGATCCGGACCTCGTGCGGCCGGGGCCCGCGCTCGACGAGCGTGAGGAACGTCGGCGCGCCGTTCAGCATGGCGAAGCCGGCCTCCACCCAGTTGTTGCGGACCGTCATTTCGCGGGAGTAGACGCGGTAGCGCAGCGTGACCGATGAAGCGGCGCCGGTCGTGATGCGCCAGCGGTTCTTGCGCGACTTCTCCACGGCAAGCGGCTTGCCGTCGGCGGTCGCGGTCACGGCCTCGACGTGGCGCTGGTATTCGCGCACGAGATACGACCCCGGTGTCCAGACTGCCATGTACACCTCGATGGAGGGCTGGCGGCCCGTCGGATACACGGCCTCGACCTCCACGTAGTGCGTCTGCGGTGCGGGGAAGCGCAGCGTGTAGCGGATGGGTTCCGGCGCCTGCGCGTCGAGCGAATCGGTGGTGGTGAGCATCACGACAAGGAGGGCGCCGGCAAGCGCGAAGAAGGCGGTGCGAGCCATCAGGGTATTGTAATGGCGTGACGGATCACCGGACGGTCGGCTTCCAGTACGCCGTCACGTCCCT
>CAZLBU010000137.1:0-7629 GCA_964557815.1 uncultured Bifidobacteriaceae bacterium
AGCGCAACATCTCGTTCGTCGTGACGGCCGACCAGGCGGCAGAGGCCGCGCGGCGCGTGCACGCGGCCTTCCAGCTCTCGAAGATCGGCGGCGGCCGGGCACGGGCGGTGCCTTATACCGACGTGGTCCTGCTCGGCTACGGCCGCGTGGGCCGGGCGCTCTCGGATCAGATCGCCCTGCTCGAGGGCGACCACCGCGTCCGCATCGTCGGGCTGCTGGACCGTTCCGGCTACGTCTTCGACGCCCGCGGCCTCTCGCGCTCACGCCTCCTGCGCCTGTCACGCGACAAGGATGCGGGAAAGCTCCTGGCCGACCTCGGCGGCACCCGTGCCTCGGCGAGGGATGCGCTGCAGCTGATGGCCGAGCACGCCGTCTCGAGGCCGATTGTCGTGGACGTCACGAGCGAGGAGACCGGCGACCTGCTGCTCATGGCCGCGAAGGCTGGCTTCGACCTGGTGCTCGCCAACAAGAAGCCGCTCGCGGTGTCATGGGACCACTACGCGCGACTGATGGCGGCGTCGAACACCGCGGGACGCCACATCCGCTACGAAGCCACCGTGGGTGCGGGCCTGCCCATCATCGACACCTTCAACAAGCTGGTCGAGACGGGCGATCGCGTCATCCGCATCGACGGCTCCGTGAGCGGCACGCTGATGTTCGTGCTGTCCGAGGTATCGGCCGGCCGGCCGTTTTCGGAGGCCGTGCGCGACGCCGTGGGGCGCGGCTACGCCGAGCCCGACCCGCGGGAGGATCTCTCCGGCATGGATGCCGCGCGCAAGGGCCTGATTCTCGCTCGCCTGATGGGCTACCGCGGCCCGGCGCCCACGCCGGACGACCTCGTCCCGCCGGCCTTGAAGGCGCTGCCGCTCGACGCGTTCATGGAGCAGATGCCGACGCTCGATGCCTCGTGGCGCGAGCGGACGGAGAAGGAGGCGCAGAAGGGCAACGTGCTGCGGTACGTCGTGAGCGCCACCAGCAAGGGCGTCACGGCACGCCTCGTCCCGGTGCCCGCCTCGAGCCCGATGGGCGCCGCCACGGGCACGCGCAACATCATCTCGTTCGTCTCCGAGCGCTACCGCGCGGAGCCGCTGGTCGTGAGCGGCCCCGGCGCCGGCGCCGCCGTCACCGCGGCAGGCATCCTGAACGACATCCGCGCGCTGTCGGTGAGGTAGGGGGCTTGGGGCTTGGGGCTTGGGGCTTGGGACTTGGGACTTGGGGCTTGAGTCCTGAGCCTGGAACTCGAGCTTGGTGTTCTTCGTGGTTTCTTTTATCTCTTACCCATCGCCGCCAGGCGTTCCAGGTTGCGCCGTGCGTTGACGTGGCCCGGGTAGATCTCGAGCGCGGTTTCCCACTCGCGCGCGGCGTCGGCGAGGCGGCCGGACTGGGCCAGGGCAATCCCCAGGTTGTTGTGCGCGTCCGGGGCGTCCGGGTCGAGTGCCAGTGATGTCTCCAGCGCACGGATCGCCTCGGGCAGACGGCGTGCGCCGATGAGCGCGCTCCCGAGGTTCGAGAAGGCCTCGGCGTTCTCCGGGTCCGCCTCCGTCGCGCGGTGCAGCATCGCGACGGCCTCTTCGATCTGTCCGTTCCGGTCGAGCGAGACGCCCAGGTTGTTCATCGCGCGCGCGTAGAACGGGTCGATCTCCAGCGCGCGCTCGTAGTGCGTGCGCGCCTCGGCCAGCCGGCCCCGCCGGTCGAGCACCGCGCCCAGGTTGTACTCCGCGGCAGCGTCACGGACCCGCGCCGCGCGCCTGAGCACGGCCTCCGCTTCCTCCAGTTGCCCCAGCACGGCGAGGGCGCGGCCCTGCTCCACCAGCGTCTGGTGGTCACCGGGCGCCACCTGCTCCCGCTGGCGCAGGTAATCCAGCGCCTCGGACGCCCGGCCCGACGCCTGCAGCATCGCGGCCATCTCCATCAGCACGTTGGGATCCCGCGCGTTGAACTCGAGCGCGCGCCGCACCAGGAACTCGCGCCAGGTCTGGTCGCTGCCACGGCCGGCCAGCGCGGCGTGCTTGAGCAGCATGTCGCGCATCCGCGACCGCGCGACCACGGCGTCGAGCAGAGGATCGGACGGCGGCACGTATGCGCCCCCCGGCGTCCGGAGCGCCGGGGCTTCAGCCCCGGCGTCCACCCCCAGCTGCACGCGCATCATCCGCGCCGGCCCAAACCCCGGATGCGCCCCAATCGCGGCGTCGAGCGCCGCCTTCGCCTGGTCACGGCGTCCGCGATCGAGCGCGACACGCGCGACACCCATCTGTGCGTACGCGGCCAGCGCGGCGACCCGCCGCTCCGTCACGCCCGCGGTCGTGAACGGCGCCATGGGCGGCGCGGCCCCGGCCCGCCCGTACGCCTGCTCCGCCTCGTCCAGCCGGCCCGCCTTGAACGCCATCTCGCCAATCCGGAACCACGCCATCCCCATCTGGGGGTTGGCAGTCGTCACACGCCTGAACGCATCGAGCGCCTCGTCTTGCCGGCCGCGCTCCTCCAGCAGCAGCCCCCGGTAATACGTCCACTGCCACGACGCCGGGTCCAGCCGTTCCGCCAACGCGTACGTCTCCAGCGCGCGCTCGGTCATCAGGCTGGCGTGATACGCCATCCCCAGCGAGCCGACCGCGGCCGCCGATCGCGGATTGGCGCGCGCCGCGGCGTCGGCCTCGCGCACCTGCCCCGCGGCCGGCCCTGGCAACGCCGCGAGATCGGCCATCGGCGGCAGCACACCTCGCTGCGCCCTCCGCGCCAGCGCCCCCGCAGCCCACCACGCCGCCGCGGCCACGACCGCAACGAGGACAACCGCCAGCCACGGCGGCAGCCGGCGCCCTCCCCCGCCCTGGCCTTCGGACGCGGGCTCGGTGGTGCTTCCTGGCTGGCCTGCGGGCTCAGTGCCTCTCCCCGGCCCGCTTGCAGGCTCGGTCCCGCCCGTTGCCGCCGACCCTCCTACGCGCGCCTCACCGCGCCGCCTCTTCGCCATATCCGTGCGTCGTCCGCCGATCCCTTTGGTGTGTGCTTGTCTGTTTGCCTCTGCTGTCCGGTCGGGGCTCTGCCTGGCGCCCTTGCCCTGCCTATCTGCGTTATCTGCGCTATCTGCGTTATCTGCGGCCCATCTGCGGCCCATCTGCGGCCCATCTGCGGCCTATCTACGTCCCATCCACGTCATCACGTTGGACATCCTGTCGAACGGGTAGCTCATGTGCATCCCGCCCGTGGCGAGATCGGGCCGCCCATCTCCGTCCAGGTCCCCGACGGCCAGCGTGATCAGGTGCGTCGGCGTCGTCGCAATCGGCCTCAGCGTGAATCCCATCTGCCCATCGTTTTCGAACAGCGCCAGGCTCCACGCGTCGGGCCGTTCCCAGTTGTTGTACGCGCTCACCACCACCACGTCGATGTCGCCGTCGCCGTCCATGTCCGCGGCCTGCGGGCTCGACGCGCCCGAGAAGTCTCCAATGCGGTGATACCGGAACTCCACGTTGCTGCGGTTCTCCAGCCACTGCAGCCCGTTCCAGTTCCGCCCCGTCGGTGGCGCGTAGTCGAACGCGTCCCCGTTGCTGTAGAGGACGTCCACGTCCCCGTCGCGGTCCAGGTCCACGACCGTGATCCAGCTGGAACCGAAGTCCTCGTTGCTCGCGCCGAAGATCCGCTTCGGCGTGAAGTTCCCGCGGCCGTCGTTCACGAAGACGTAGATCTCCTCCCACTCCTGGCTCACCAGCGAGACGATGTCGAGATCCCGATCGCCGTCGACGTCGGCGATCTCGGCGTTGATCGGGCCCGACAGGCTCTGGAGGATGTGGCTCTCGAACTTCCAGCCACCCAGGTTCTCCATCCACCGTGTCTCGCCCTGGTCGTACCCGAACTGCGCGACCGCGAGGTCGAGGTCGCCATCGCCATCCAGGTCGCCCGCCCGCACGTCCGAGACGCGGGCGATCTGCTCCGCGAGCACGCGCTTCGTGAACCCCTGCCGCCCGTCGTTCTCGAGGACGATGACGGAGCCGATCTTCGCGTTGTTGGGAAAGAGGACGCCGAGGCTGGCGACCGCCACGTCGAGATCGCCATCGCGATCGAGGTCCACGGCCTGCGTGTGCGCCGGCCCGGCTACTTCGCCAATCGTGATCTCCGTGAACGTGCCTGCGGGCGATTGCCGGATCCACGTGATGCGGTTGGCGGCCGCGTCGGCCACGAGGATGTCGTGGAGCCCGTCGCGGTCCAGGTCCGCGATGCTCACGTGCGCCACCATGGGCCGGTCGTCCGGCCCGACCGGGGCCCCCACCGGGCGGGGCGTCAGGAAATCGATGCGCTCCCCGACGCGAGCCGTCGCCCGGCTGGCCTCGATGGTCTCGGTGATGGTTGGCGGCGGCCCGCTGAACATCTCGCGAACCGTGAGCCCCGAACGCCTGGCCTGGATGAGGAAGACGGCCACCACGACAACCCCGGTGACCGCGACAAGGAGGAAGATGCGCGTGATCTCGGACCGACTACTCGCCACCCGCCGATTCTAGCCCGCCTTCCGCCTCCCGACTCCCGACGCCCGTGAGTCCCTCCCGACGCGCGAAAGCTCCTCCCGGCGGGCGTCGGTCCCTCCCGTCAGCGTCAGGAGATCACTCCCCTCCTGACGGCATACAGGACCAGCTCCGCGGTGTTGTGGATGTCCAGCTTCTGCAGGATGCGCGCGCGGTGCGTCTCCACGGTGGCGGGGCTGATGCCGAGCAGCTCGGCCACTTCCTTGTTGCTACGCCCTTCCGCCACCAGCTGGAAGATCTCGCGCTCGCGATCGGAGAGCGTGTCGTAGCGGTCCGTCAGGCCTCCCGCGGCCGCACGCCGCATGTAGTCGTCCAGCATCAGCCGCGAGACGGCGGGGCTGAAGAACGCCTCGCCCTGTGACACCGCCGTCACCGCCTTGATGAGATCCTTCCCCGCGGAATCCTTCAGCAGGTAGCCCGTGGCGCCCGCATTCAGCGCGCGCGTGACGTAGGTCTCGTCCGAGTGCATGCTGAGGATCAGCACCTTCGTCGCGGGCGACTTGTGGACGATCTGGCGTGTGGCATCGATGCCGTTCAGGAGCGGCATCCCGATGTCGAGGATGGCCACGTCAGGCTGCAGCGCCAGCGCCTTCTTCACCGCGCTCCGCCCATCGTCGGCCTCGCCGACGATCTCCCAGTCGGGCCGCTCCTCCAGGATCTTCCGGAGGCCGTGGCGAACGAGGGTGTGATCGTCGCCCAGCAGCAGGCGCAGCTTGTCAGCCATGCGACACCTTCGGGGCGGTGAGCGTGACGCCCATCGGCGGTGCGTCCGGCTCCTCCACCTCGGTCTGCGAGGCCTGGGCCCGCAGCGGCAGCTCCACCACGACGCGCGTGCCCTGCCCGGGTGCGCTATCGATGGACAGCGTGCCCTCGCGCTCGGCCGCGCGCTCGCGCAGGCCAATCAGCCCGAGGCCCCGCCGCTCGCCCCGCCGCTCCACGGCAGCCGGATCGAAGCCGCGGCCATCGTCCGCGACCGTGAGCACCACGCGATCGCCCGCGTGCGACAACCGCACCGTGCATCGCGTGGCGTGGGCATGGCGGGCGACGTTGGTCAGCGCCTCCTGGACGATGCGGAAGGCGGCGACCTCCGTGTCGGGGTCGAGGCGCTCGTTCATGCCTTCCTGCACGAGCTCCACGGCCACGTGGTGGCGCCGCGCCAGGCTGCGGAGCTGCCAGTCGATGGCCGCGCCCAGCCCCAGGTCGTCCAGCATCGTCGGGCGAAGGAGGTGCGAGAGGTTGCGGACGCTTCCGAGCGCGCCGTCGGTCATGTGCTGCAGGTCCGACAGCACCTGCGTGTCCTGGCCCTGCGCGTCGAGCGCGCGCTGGGCCATCTGCAGATCCACCTTGATGGCCGTCAGCACCTGGCCTACCTCGTCGTGCAGCTCGCGCGCGATGTTCCGGCGCTCTTCTTCCTGTGCCGCGACCAGGCGCGCCGAGAGGCGCTGCAGATCCCGCGTGTGCTGCGCGTCCTTGTCGCGCTCACGCCGCAGCCGGTCCTCCAGGCGCCCTGCGTAGAGGACGGCGAGGAAGGCAATCCCGATGGTGCCGGCGAGGGCCATCCCGAGGCGCTGCCACCACAGCTGCTCCTCCGCGCGATGGATCTCGGCCGTGGCGACCTGGTGCTGGATGAGGGCCCGCCTGTTCAGCGCGCGAATCTCGTCCGACACGGCAATGGCGGTCGAGCGGCGCGGCGTGATCCACTCCTCGAGCAGCCGTGCGGCTGGCGTCGAGCGGTCGGCCCGGTAGGCCGACAGCACCTCGAGGGTCACCTTCCGGAACTCGCCGATCTCGGTCCGGAGCCGGTCCATCTCCACGGGCTCGGCGCGTGTGTCCAGGACGGGTTGGTACTCGTCCAGCGCCTTGTTGATGGTGGCGTAGCTGTCTTCCAGCCGCTTCAGGTGCCGGGCTTCGTTGGCCGGGTTGGGGTCCAGCAGGGCGTCCCGCAGCGCAATCGAGCTGACATTGAGCTGCAGCCGGACCGCGGAGAGCGCGTCCTGCGCCTGGAGGTAGCGGCGCGTCACGTCGGACGTCCGCCGCTCGGTGTCGGTCATCCGGGTCGTGAACGCGTAGCCGGTGAACAGCCACAGGCCCACCACGAGGCCGAAGCCCAGGACGAGGGCGGCGCGAATGGTGAGGCGCTCGAGCGGATCTCGCCGCATGCGGTTCATCTTACTGCCGAGTCTCTCGGTTCCCCTGGGACAAAAAAACGCGGGAGGACGTCGTGGCGTGCCTCCCGCGAAATGACTCCCCCACAGGAGCCAGCGTGCTGGGCGCCGTGGGCCCTCAGCCCGGCTGAGGTGCCATGCGCCCGAACGGTGAAGAGCGCTTGCTGAAGAACGACCCGTTGCCCGTCAGACCGGTCGGTCGGCCGGTCAAACGGGTGTGTGCCTGCCGAAGGACAGGTCGCCGGCCTGCAGACCGGTCGGCCAGCCCTCAGCACGTGCGCTTGCTGAAGGACGACCCGTTGCCCGCCAGACCGGTCGGTCGGCCGGTCAAACGCGCCTCTGGCATGCACAAGCACTTGGGCAACTCGCCTGCATCACCCGGCTCAAACAGGCCGAGTGGCGGCCGCCGGCGCGTTTGTCGGATCACGAGTCGGCCGACCTCCAACGGTCTGGCCGGCAACGGGTCGTCCTTCAGCAAGCCTGTCTCAGTTCGAACTGCCCTCCCTGTTCTATCTGCACATCTGCGTCATCTGCGCAATCTGCGTAATCTGCGCCATCTGCGTTACCAGAGGAAACGCACCCCCACCCGCATCGTTCGCGGCGCCAGGATGGCGGCCGGCCGCTGGAAGTTCGTGCCGGTCGTCACCGTGATGGTCTCGGCGGCGCTGCTGTTCGTGATGTTGAAGAAGTCGAGGAAACCGCGGATGCGCGCGCGCGCCGCGATCTCCACGGTCTTCTCGAACCGCACGTCGAACACCCAGATGTTGTCCTGCCGGAACTCGTCGGCCGGGCCCGCATAGACGATCGAAGCCGGCAGGACGAGGCCGAACGCCGAAGCGGCGCTGGCCGGCACGCTGATCTCGCGCGCGTAGTTCGGGCCCGACTGGTGCCGCAGCACCGGCGACAGCCGGATGCCGTACGGCAGGTCGTAGCTGCCCGTCGCCTTGAACTGCCAC
>CAZLBU010000138.1:0-781 GCA_964557815.1 uncultured Bifidobacteriaceae bacterium
CGCTTGGCGCCGGGCCCATCGCCGCCATCGTGATGCGCCTGACGGGATCGCGCGCGGGCGCCGTGCTGGGCGCGGTGCTGTTCGTGAGCAATCCCAACGTGCTCTACCTGCACGCCACGCCCATGACCGAGCCGCTGCTCTTCGGCACCACGCTCGTGTGCGCGTGGCTCCTCACCGACTGGACAACCGCGAAGGTCCTGGCTGTGCCGCGCGCGCTCGGTTGGTGGATGGTGGCCGCCTGCCTGACGCGCTACGAGGCCTGGCCCATCGTCGGCGCCCTGGTGCCGCTGGCCCTCTTCGCGCGGTGGCGCCGAGGCACGCCCGTGCGGGACCTGATACCGGTCGCCTGGCAGATGGCGCGCTACCCGATTGGGGCCGCCGTCTTCTTCGTGTTCCTGAGCCGCGCGACGGTCGGCGAGTGGTTCGTCAGCGGCGGCTTCTACGTCGCCGATCCGGAGTTGCAGGGACAGCCTGCCGTGGTGTGGGAGAAGATCCTCGAGGGCACGCGCGAGCTGGGCGGTGCCTGGCTCGTGCGGCTCGCGCTCTGGTCGGTGGCGGCCGTCGGGCTCGCGGCCTGGTTCTGGCGCCAGGGCGCGGCGCTGCTGGTCCCACTCGGCATGTTCGCCGCGGTGGCCCTCCCCTTCTCGGCCTACCTCTCGGGACATCCCTTCCGCATCCGCTACGAAATTCCCGTCGTGGTGGCGTCAGCCCTCGCGGTGGGGCTCGGCGTGGGGCTGACGCGTCGCGCGGCACCGGTTGTCGCCCTCATCGCGCTCATCCT
>CAZLBU010000138.1:791-1107 GCA_964557815.1 uncultured Bifidobacteriaceae bacterium
GCCCATGACCAGCGAGGCGCAGCGGGACCGCGCGACCGGCGCCGGCCGCCAGGCGGTCACCGCATGCCTGGCGCGCGATTACCGCGGCGAGACCATCTTCGCCAGCATGGGCTCGCTTGCGCACTACATGCAGGAGCTGTCGTCCATCGGCCTGGACATCGAGGACTTCCTCCACGAAGGCAACCACCCGATGTGGGACCACGCGGTGGTCGTGGGCGGCGCGCCCTTCGCGGGGTGGATGCTGGTGGAGGAAGCCGCCGAGGGCGGCGACGTGCTCGCGCAACAGATCCGCGCGAACCCCGCGTTCACCGACGGC
>CAZLBU010000138.1:1179-5744 GCA_964557815.1 uncultured Bifidobacteriaceae bacterium
GTAGGGCGCTTCACGTGGGCCCGGCTTCGCCGAGTGGGCGGACCGCTTCGCGGCCGTGGGTTCTTGCCCGCATGGAGTCTGAACTCCCACACTACCGAAGGCAGTGCCCACCTAGCGCGCCCACCGGGCGAAGCCCGGCCTACGCGCCGCAGGCGCGCCTACGCCGGCCAGGCGCCTTTGTATATCTCCAGCATCTGCTCGTGCAGCAGGCCGTTGGACGCGAGGATGTGGCCGTTGGCAGGCACCCAGGGGCTGCCGTCGATCGCGGTGACGCGGCCGCCGGCCTCCTGAACGATGAGTGCGCCGGCCATGGTGTCCCAGGGCTGGAGGCTCTCCTCCCAGAAGCCGTCCATGCGGCCCGCGGCGACGTAGCAGAGATCGATGGCCGCCGAGCCCAGACGACGCACCGCGCGGGCGCGGCTGATGTAGGCGCCGAACACCTTCAGGTAGTGCTCGGGCTGCTGCTGCACGGTGTAGGGAAATCCTGTCACCAGCAGCGCATCGATGATCGCGGCGGTGTCCGACACCTTCATCGGCTCGCCGTTCAGCCACGCCCCGAGGCCACGCTCGGCGGTGAACAGCTCCTGGCGCGTGGCGTCGTAGATGGCGGCCACGTCGGCCTGCCCGTCGATTTCGAGCGCCAGCGGATCGAACACCCAGCGGCAACGCGCGCCCGTGGCCGCGCCGCCCATCTCCTCGGCCAGCACGTCGTGATCGGGAAAGCGCTCCGCGATCATCGCGCGGAACATGCGCTCCACCTCGAGATCCACTTCGGTCACGAGATCGATGGCGCCCTTCTTGTCGACGCGGACGCCGGAGCGGAACTTCGAGAGGTGGATGTCACCGGCGCGGACGACGGCTTCGACCGCCGTAGCCAGGAAGGCGGGATCGGCGCTCACGATTCGGTCGAGACCACCTTCAGCTTCTTCACCATGCGCACTTCCATGCCGCCCTCGCTGGCGCGCTGCATGATGACATCGTCCATGTAGTTGCGCATGAAGAGGATGCCGCGGCCGCTGCCCTTCATGATGTTCTCGGGCGCCAGCGGGTCCGGGATGTCCTCGGGGTCGAAGCCCGTGCCCTGGTCCTCGACGCGGACCGTCATGTAGTCCCGCGGCGCCACCGTGAACTCGACGACGACCCGCTTGGACTGGTCGTTCTGGTTGCCGTGCTTGATGGCGTTGACCACCGACTCGCGCACCGCCACGCTGACCTCGTACAGCTGATCCTCATCGAGGCCGGTGAGGCGGCCGATGTAGTCGCTGACGACCTGGACGAAGTCCAGCATGTCGAAGGCACTGCCGAACTCCAGGCGGACGGTGGGAGGCGACGGAGTCATCGGGTCCCGCGTTGGGGGGCGCGCCGGACGATCAGCATGTGTGCGCGTTTAAGTACCATAGCGCCCGAAAGCCGGTCAAGTTGCTATAGTTGTGCCAGTGCCACTCGTGATTGCCCCGGCCCGTTCCATGCGGGGCCGGCTTCCCGTCCCCGGCGACAAGTCCATCTCGCATCGCTATGCGATCTTATCGGCACTGGCCGATGGAAGTTCCACGATCGCCAATTACGCGCCCGGGGCCGACTGCCAGTCCACGCTCGGCTGCCTGGCGGCCCTGGGTGTGACGGTCGAGCGCCCGGACGGGCCTGGCGGCCGCGTGTCGGTGACCGGACGTGGCCTGGGCGGGTTGACGCCACCCGGGGCCCCGCTCGACTGCGGGAACTCGGGCACCACCATGCGGTTGATGGCGGGCGTCCTGGCGGCGCACCCGTTCACGACCACCTTGTTCGGCGATGCCTCGCTGTCGCGCCGGCCCATGCGCCGGGTGATGGCGCCACTGGCCGAGATGGGCGCGCGGTTCGAGGCGGCCCCTGGCGATCGCCCCCCCATCGTCATCCACGGCGCGCGTCTCCAGCCCATTCATTACAGGCCTGAGATCCCGAGCGCGCAGGTGAAGAGCGCGGTGCTGCTGGCCGGCCTGCAGACGGATGGAACCACGCGCGACCACACCGAGCGGGCGCTCGAGGCGTTCGGGATCCCACCGGTCGTGGACGGGCGGACCATTTCGATCCACGGGGGGCGTCGGCTGCAGGCGCGCGACCTGACCGTGCCCGGCGACCTCTCGTCGGCGGCCTTCCCCGCCGTCGCGGCGGCGGCCCTTCCGGACTCGGACGTGACCATCGACGGCGTGGGCCTCAATCCCAGCCGCGCGGCCATCCTGGACCTGCTGCGGCGTTTTGGCGCCGACGTGGAGGCGCAGGTCACCAGCGTTCGCCACGGCGAGCCGGTTGGCCACATCCGCGTGCGGCACGGCACGCTCGAGGCCGTGGAGGTGCTGCCGGCCGAGGTCCCCGAGGTGATCGACGAACTGCCCGTCCTGGCGGCGCTGGCCACGTTCGGAGGGGGGATCACGGTCAGCGGCGCCGGTGAGCTGCGGGTCAAGGAGAGCGACCGCATCTCGGCCCTCATCGGGGGCCTCCGGGCCATGGGTGCCGACGCGGACGAGCGTCCGGATGGCTTCACCATTCGGCCGTCACGGCCGTTGACCGGCGGCGAGGTGGATGCGCACGGCGACCACCGCCTGGCCATGGCGTTTGCCATCGCCGCGCTCGGCGCGACCGGCCCCACCACCATCGGCGGCGCCGAGGTCGTGGCCGTCTCCTACCCCTCGTTCTTCGACGACCTCGACCGGCTGCGCGCGTGAGGACGGACAAGATCTACCTGGTCGGCTTCATGGGCGCCGGCAAGAGCACCGTCGCGCGCGCGCTGGCGAAGCGGCTGGACTGGCGGGTCGAGGACATCGACGAGCGTATCGAGCGCCAGGAGCGCAAGGACATCGCCAGCATCTTCCGGCAGCACGGCGAGCCGTACTTCCGCGTGGCGGAACGCGCGGCCCTCATCGACCTGCTGCCCCAGCGCGGCACGGTTGTAGCCTCGGGCGGCGGCACCTTCGTCGATCCGGCCAACCGAGAGCTGATGCTGCGCGACGGCGTGGTCATCTGGCTGGACGTGCCGTTCTCGACCATCCTCGATCGCGTACCGCTCGACGGCCGCCGCCCGCTGGCGGCGGATCGCGCCGCCCTGGAGGCGCTTTATAATCAGCGACTCGCCGCCTATCGTCTGGCCCACGTCCGGGTCGATGCGAGCCGCGGTCCCGTGGATCTGCTGGTCGACCAAATCGTGGACGGGCTGGAGACCTGATGCGCTACCTCGTGATCAGCGACATTCACGCGAACCTCGAGGCCTTCGAGGCGGTGATGGCGGCGGCCGCGCCTCTCGGCTGGGACCACGTGCTCGTCCTCGGCGACCTGGTGGGGTACGGCGCGGATCCCAACGCCGTCATCGACCGCGTGCGCGACCTGGCGCCGCACGCCGTCATCCGGGGCAATCACGACAAGGTGGGGTCGGGCATCGAGTCGGCGGACGGTTTCAACGCCGTGGCGCGCAGCGCCATCCACTGGACGCTGGACGCCCTCACCGATGCCAACCGCGCCTGGCTGGCCGCGCTGCCGGCCGGCCCGGTGCTGGTGAACGAGCTCATCGAGATCTGCCACGGCACGCCTTTCGACGAGGACGCCTATGTCTTCGACGACCTGGACGCGCTGCGGGCGCTGCACGCCTCGAAGCGGCAGTTGTGCCTTTTCGGCCACACGCACGTGCAGGTGGGCTACAGCATCGCGAACAGCCAGTTCGCGGTCGAAACCGTCAGCGACGCGCGCCCCCTGGAGGTCGCCCTCGACGACCACGCCCGCTACCTGATCAACCCCGGCTCAGTGGGCCAGCCGCGGGACGGGGATCCACGAGCCGGCTTCGCGCTGGTAGACACGGACCGGCGGCGCATCGCCATCCATCGCATCCCCTACCCCGTCGCCCGGGCGCAGGCGCGCATTCTCGAGATGGGGCTGCCTGAGATACTCGCGGAGCGGCTGGGGGTGGGACGGTGAAGCGCGCCCATTGGTGATTGCCAATTGACGATTGAGCGATTCATTGGGCGATTGAGCGATTGAGGCATCGGGCATTGGATTGGCGAATGCCCCAATGCGGCAATGCCCCAATGCCGCAATCCAAATGCCCTGAATGTGGCAATCACCCGATCGCCCATTGAATCGCTCAATCGTCAATTGGCAATCGTCAATGAGCAGGCGGCCGAGTCAGTGCTTGGCGGCTTCCTTGCGCTCGCGCCGTTTCAGTTCGGCCGCAAACGCGTCCTGGGCCGCGCGCGATCCCAGCACCCAGCCGATCACGACCCCGACGAGGATGCTGAACGGGATGTAGATGAAGTGCGCGGCGGACGGGATGCCGATGTCCATCTAGCGCCTCCGCTGTTCGAGCGCGGCAATCTCGGTCTCGGCCTTCTGCAGCCGCCGGCCAAGCGACCAGACGTAGCCGACCACCACGATCCATACGAACCCGTACGCCGCGGCGACGAGGTTGATGGCGGGAATCTGCTCCTCGGGCGGCGCCTCCTCCATCGGTACGAACTCGTCGGCGGAGGGCTGGGGCTGGGCCGCGAGCGCGGCGGGGGGCGCCGCGAGCAGGGCGGCGACGAACAGGGCTCGGCAGAATCGCA
>CAZLBU010000138.1:5754-7623 GCA_964557815.1 uncultured Bifidobacteriaceae bacterium
GCGAGATAGAGGTCTTCGATACGCACCCGCTGGCGCTCGAGGCGCGCGCGCATGCTGAGCAGGGCCAGGAACAACAGGAAGAACGCGGTGATGCAGAACCACAGCGGCCCTCCCATCTGCACCGGCAGCGTGGGCACCACCGAGGTCTGCGGGTGCAGCGTCCGCCACACGTTCACCGACACGAAGATGAACGGCACGTTGGCCAGGCCGAAGAGGGCCATGCCCGCGCCCAGCTTGTCCGATCCGGGGCCGCCGTAGCGCCGCAGCAGCAGGTAGGCGACGAAGATCATCCACAGGATGAGGCTCGAGGTGAGCCGGGCGTCCCAGACCCACCAGATGCCCCATGCCTTGCGCGCCCACAGCGGGCCGGTGACCAGCGTGATGATGCCGAACACCACCGCCAGCTCCGCCGCCGCCAGCGCCCAGCCGTCCATGTCGCGCTTCTTCCCGAACAGGAACATCGCGCTCGCCGTGCCGGCGATGATCGCCGCCAGGAGGAACAGCCACGCCGCGGGCATGTGGAAGTAGAAGATCTTCTGCACGAGGCCCATCGTCGCCTCGTACGGCGCCGCGTCGATGATCCACGGCGCCACCGCCAGCATCGCTCCCGCGAGCACCAGCTCGATCTGATTCAGCTTCGTCATCAGAAGTTCGCCGGGACTGAAGTCCCGGCGCTCCGTACCCCAAGTCCCAAGCCCCAAGTCCCAAGCCCCAAGTCCCAAGTCCCAAGTCCCAAGACCCCAGACCCCAGACCCCAAGACCTCGCTACTCTGTCATCACCGGCTCGAACGTCCACAGGGCCAGCGTCACGAAGACCACGTCGAAGAACAGCAGCAGCGCAATCCAGAAGCGCGCAAGGTCGGCGTCTGGCGTGCCCTGGAAGATCGCCGCCGTCCCGCGGACCCCCGCGATCATGACCGGAACCGTGATGGGATACAACAGGATCGGCAGCATCACGTCCCGGCTGCGCGCGCGAACCAGCATCGCCGCGAACAGCGTCCCCACCGCCGCGAAGCCTGTTGTCCCCGCCAGCAGCAGCGCCGCGAGGTGCCACGGATAGGCAAGAATCGGGGCCTGGAACAGCAGGCCCACCAGCGGCACGAGTACCAGCTCCACCAGCGCCATGAGCAGGAGCATCCCGGCGAGCTTCCCGGCGTAGATCGCCGGCCGGTCGGCCGGCGCGAGCATCAGGGCTCGCAGCGTATCGGCCTGCCGCTCGCGCTCGAAGGTGCGCCCCAGGGCCAGCGTGCCCGAGAATGCCGTGGCAATCCAGAGGATGGCGGCCGACACGTCGCCCACGGGGGTCCCCTCGCGCACCAGGCCGAAGGCGAACACCAGGACAACGGTGAGCGCGAAGAAGAGCGTCGTGGACACGACCTCGAGGCTGCGCGCCTCGACCATCATGTCCTTCCGCACCACGAGCCACGCCACGCGGAAGAAGCCGCTCATGACGCCGTGATCGCCGCGTGATACCGCTCGCGGAGCGGACCCTGCCCTGCACCGACGTCCATCAGCCGGCCGTTCCTGAGGAAGAGCTCGCGCGTGAGCAGCCCGTCCACGACGTCGAGGTCGTGCGTGGCCAGCACGATGAGCACGCCCCGCGCCTGCTCCTCGCGGAGCCGCCCCACCAGCGCCGCCGCGGACGCCTGGTCCAGGCCCGTGAACGGCTCGTCCAGCAGCAGCAGGCGCGGCCGGTGCAGCAGCGCGCGCTCCAGCGCCACGCGCTGACGCATGCCGCGCGAGTAGCCCGACACGGCGTCGTCAGCCCGCTCGCCCAGCCCGGCGCGGTCCAGCGCCGCCGTCGCGCGGGCGGGCGCATCCTCCAGGCCGTACATCCGCCCGAAGAACACCAGGTTCTCGAAGGCCGTC
>CAZLBU010000139.1:0-7611 GCA_964557815.1 uncultured Bifidobacteriaceae bacterium
GGGTCAAACGGGTGTCCTTGTCCAATACTACGACGATGTGTTACCGTTTGGACGCTCGTATGCGCTCTCGAGTCGTCGCCCCCGTGTCGCCGCTCACGATCGCCCAGTGCGGCGTGCAGGCGACGGGTGTGTTTGCGGCGTGGTGGTATTGGCATCCTCCACAGAAGAGGCAGCCTGGGCTCGCGTAACGCCACACCGACTCCAAACGCTCGATCAAGCGCCTCTTCAGCCCCGGTTGAAGAGGCGCTTTTTGCATTTATGGCCCACACCAGACTGTGCGTGACCGTGGCGGCCCGGACGATGGCCGACCTCCTGGCACGGCGCGATGCGCTCGCCGGCGCCGACCTGGTGGAGCTCCGTCTCGACACGGTGGACCGTCCCGACGTGCACGGCGCCCTTGCCGGCCGGCGAGCCCCGGTCGTTGTCACGTGCCGGCCCACCTGGGAGGGCGGGGCGTTCCAGGGGAGCGAAGACGAGCGTCTCGGCATCCTCGAGCGTGCCCTCGAGGCGGGCGCGGACTTCGTGGACGTGGAGGCGAAGGCCCTCACGCCGTCCTTTGCAGGGGGCGCCCACCGCGACCGGCTCGTGGTCTCGATGCACGACTTCGAAGGTGTGCCGGGGGATCTCGACGCGCGCGTGGAGGCCATGAGCGGCACCGGCGCCGGGACCGTCAAGGTGGCCGTGATGGCGCGGCGGCTCTCGGACTGCCTGCCGCTGCTCGAGGTCGCGAAGGGGAGAGGCGGGCGTCGCCACGCGCCTGCTGGCGGCCCGGTTTGGATCGTGCTGGACGTACGCGGCCGAGGATGCCGCGGTGGCGCCGGGCCAGCTGACCGCCCGCCGCATGCAGGGTGAGTTCGGCTTCTCCCGGGTCGGGGCCGACACGGCACTGTACGGCGTCCTGGGCAAGCCCGTATCGCACTCCGTGTCGCCGGCCATGCACAACGCCGCGTTTCGCGCGCTCGGGCTCGACGCCGTCTACCTGCCGCTGGCCGCGGAGAGCTACGAGGATTTCGTCGCGTTTGCCGAAGCCATGGACCTGCGGGGCGCGAGCGTCACGGCGCCGTTCAAGGTGGACGCGTTCAACCACGCCACGTGCGAGGACGACGAGAGCCGGCGCTCGCAGGCCATCAACACGCTGCGCAGGCGTGGGGGCCGGTGGGAGGGCCTCAACACCGACGCCGCGGGGTTCATGGCCCCTCTCACGCGGCAGGGGGGCGTGACGGGCGCGCGTGTGACGGTCCTGGGCGCCGGCGGCGCGGCGCGGGCTGTCGCCGTGGCCCTGGGGGCCGCGGGCGCCAGCGTGACCCTCTGCGCACGGCGGACGGGGCAGGCAGAGGTCGTGGCCCGGCTTGCCGGTGCGCACGTCGTGACCTGGCCGCCCGCGCCGGGCTCATGGGACATCCTCGTCAACGCCACCCCTGTCGGTACTTTTCCGCGCGTGAACGAGTCGCCGCTGCCGGCCACCGCGCTCGAGGGCGGGCTCGTCTACGACCTCGTCTACAACCCGGCCCGCACGCGGCTGCTGGCGGACGCCGCCGCCCGCGGGTGTCGCACCATCGGCGGCCTCGAGATGCTGGTGGCGCAGGCCCAGGCCCAGTGCGCCTGGTGGACCGGTGTTCAGCCACCCGAACGCACGATGCGCGATGCCGCGCTCGCGCGCCTTCACGAGATCAATCAGGTATGAAACTGACATCGTTCGAAGAGTTCGTCGATCTGGCCAAGCGCGGCACCTTCGTGCCGGTCTGCAAGGAAATCGTGGCCGACCTGCTGACGCCCGTGTCCGCCTTCCTCAAGGTGGCCGAGCATTCCGACTACGCCTTCCTGCTCGAGAGCGTGGAGGGCGGCGAGCACGTGGGGCGCTACTCGTTCCTGGGCAAGGACCCGTTCCTCATCCTGCGCGGGCGCGACAACCGGGCCACCATCGAGCAGGCGGGCGCCCTGACGACGACCGACAAGCCCTTCGTCGAGACGCTGCGCTCGTTGATGAACGGCTTCCAGGCGCCGTTCGTGCCTGGGCTCCCGCGTTTCACGGGCGGCGCCGTGGGGTACTTCGGTTACGACACGGCCGCGTGGTTCGAGACCGCGGTGGGCCCCGCCGACGCCGGCCCCGCCGACACCGATCAGGCGGGGTTCATGCTCTTCGACACGGTGCTGGCCTTCGACCACGTCCAGCACCGCATCCTGCTCATCGCCAACGCGCGGGTCACCGGCGACGAGGACCTGCGGGCGCTCTACCAGTTCGCCTGCACGAAGATCGAGTTCCTCGAGCGGGAACTGGAGCGCGCGCTGTCGCTCCCGCGGCGGGCGGACGCCCCGCCGCTCCGCTTCGACTCGAACGTCACGCAGGAGGCCTTCGAGGGCATGGTCCGCTCGGCCAAGGAGCACATCGCCGCCGGCGACATCTATCAGGTGGTGCTCTCGCAGCGCTTCGAGGCCGAGGTCGGCGTGGACGCGTTCACCGTCTACCGGGCGCTCCGGCACGTCAACCCGTCGCCCTACATGTTCTTCATCCGCATGGGTAGCCGCTCGATTGTCGGGTCGTCGCCGGAGATGCTGGTGCGCGTGGAGGGGCGGCACGCGGTGACGCATCCCATCGCCGGGACGCGCCCGCGCGGCCGGTCAGAAGAGGAGGATCGTCGCCTGGCCGAGGAGCTCAAGCGCAACGAGAAGGAAAAGGCCGAGCACGTGATGCTCGTGGACCTCGGACGCAACGACCTGGGGCGGGTGTGCGAGTACGGCACGGTGCGGGTGCCGACCTTCATGACGCTGGAGCGCTACTCGCACGTCATGCACCTCGTCTCGGTGGTGGAGGGCACGCTCGCAGAGGAGTCGGATCGGCTCGACGCGCTGGTGGCGTGCTTCCCGGCCGGCACGGTGTCGGGGGCACCGAAGGTGCGCGCCATGCAGATCATCAACGCGCTCGAGCCGTCCCGGCGTGGGCTCTATGCCGGCGCCGTGGGCTATCTCGACTTCGCGGGCAATCTCGACTTCTGCATTGCCATCCGCACCGTGATCCTCGAAGGCGGCCGCGCCAGCGTGCAGGCCGGAGCGGGCATCGTCGCCGACTCCAACCCGACGGCGGAGTACGAAGAGACCCGCGACAAGGCGCGCGCGATGATTCGCGCGCTCGAGCTGGCGCAGGCCGGATTGTAGGAACCTGCCGCCATGGTGCTCGTGATCGACAACTACGACTCGTTCACCTACAACCTCGTCCAGTACCTCGGCGAGTTGGGGGCGACGATCGTGGTGCGGCGCAACGACGAGGCGACGCTGGAGGAGATCCGCGCGATCCGCCCGGACCGCATCCTCATCTCGCCCGGGCCGGGCCGCCCTGAGGCGGCGGGCATCTCGCTGGATGTCATCCGGACGCTGGGGCCCTCGCTGCCGCTACTGGGCGTCTGCCTCGGACACCAGGCCATCGGCCTCGCGTTCGGCGGGCAGGTCGTGCGCGCGCCGATGCCTGTGCACGGCAAGACCTCGGCCGTCGAGCACGACGCCGCCGGGATCTTCGCCGGGCTCACGCCCGGGTTCGAAGCCGGGCGTTATCACTCCCTGATCGTCACAGACGAGGGCCTGCCCGAGGATCTCATCGTCACGGCCCGGACTCGTGACGGGGGGATTGTGATGGGCCTCCGCCACCGAACCTATCCGATTCACGGGGTGCAGTTCCATCCGGAGTCGGTGCTGACGCAGGAGGGGAGACGGCTCCTCCGCAACTTCCTCGAGCTGTAGATCATGTTCACCGAGCTCATCGAGCGGCTGCGGCGCCACGAGGATCTGACCGAGGCCCAGGCGTCGGCGGCGATGCACCTCATCATGCGAGGCGAGGCGGCGCCGGCCCAGATCGCCGGTTTCCTCGTCGGCCTCGCCATGAAAGGCGAGCGGCCGGCGGAGCTCGTGGGGCTGGCATCCACGATGCGCGAGCACGCCGTCCCCTTCCCGCGGCTTGCGGGGCCCGTCTTCGACACCTGCGGCACCGGTGGCGATCGCTCGGGCACGTTCAACATCTCCACGGCGGCCGCCCTCGTGCTGGCATCCTGCGGCGTGCGCGTGGCCAAGCACGGCAACCGGTCGGTCTCGAGCCTGTGCGGCAGCGCCGACGTGCTCCAGGCGCTCGGCGTGCACGTGCAGATGTCGCCCGCCGGCGCCTCGCGCGCGCTGGATGATGCCGGCATCGCGTTCCTCTTCGCGCCCACGTTCCACCCGGCCATGCGCCACGCGGCCCAGGCCCGCCGCGATCTCGGCGTGCGGACCGCGTTCAACCTGCTGGGCCCGCTGACCAACCCGGCCCGGCCCACCCGGCAGATCGTCGGCGTCCCCCGGCCCGAGCTCACCGAGTTGCTGGCCCGCACGCTGCTCGCCCTTGGCGCCGAGCGGGCCTGGGTCGTGCACGGTGCGGACGGGCTCGACGAGTTGTCGACGACCGGCCACACGAAGGTGTCGGAGGTGCGCGGGGGCGCCGTGCACACCTTCTACGTACACCCGGCGGACTTCGGCCTGGCCAGGGCCGCGGCGGGCGCGCTGGCGGGCGGCGATGCCGAAGCCAACGCCGGCATCATCCGGCGCGTGCTCTCGGGTGAGGCGGGAGCCGCGCGCGACGTGGTGCTGCTGAACGCCGGCGCGGCCCTGATGGTTGCGGGCGAAGCGGATTCGGTACGTGAGGGGATCGCGCGGGCCGCGGAGGCCATCGACGCCGGCGACGCCGTGCGCACGCTCGAACGGCTGATCGCGGCCTCGAGCGAAGATCGGGAGGGTGGGGCATGACCGCCGCGGCGTCCGACCTGCTGCTGACCATCGTCGCGGCCACCCGCGTGCGCGTGGCCAACGCGCAGGCCATCGAGGCCGAGCCCGCCCTCGCACGACGGGCGCGGAATGCAGCGCCGCGCGGGCGGGCGTTTCGCGATGCGCTTGCGGTCACGGGCCGCGTGAACGTCATCGCGGAGTGCAAGCGCAGGTCGCCCTCGCGCGGAGTGCTCCGGGCGGCCTACGATCCCGTGGCGATCGCCACCGGGTACGCCGCCGCCGGCGCCGCCGCCCTCTCTATCCTCACGGAGCCGATGTTCTTCGATGGATCGCTCGACCACCTCGCCCGTGTCCGCGAGGCGGTCGACGTCCCCCTGCTGCGCAAGGACTTCATCGTCGAGCGCTACCAATTGCTCGAGGCAGCCGCGGCCGGCGCCGATGCCGTCCTGCTCATCGTGGCGGCCCTCACGAACGAGGAACTGCTGGCGCTGTTGCGCGAGGCGGAGGCGATGGGCCTGGCCGCCCTCGTCGAGGTGCACACCGAGGAGGAGCTGGACCGTGCGCTCGCCGCGGGTGCGGACCTTGTCGGGGTGAACAACCGCAACCTGCGGACCCTGGAAGTCGATGTCACCCTCTCGGAGCGCCTGGCGGCCCGGCTCCCGAAGCCGGTGACGGCCGTCAGCGAGAGCGGGCTCAAGGCCGCGGCCGATATTGGCCGGTTGAGCGCGCTTGGCTATCGCGCCTTCCTGATTGGCGAGCGGTTCATGACAGCTCCTGATCCCGGCGCTGCGCTGGCGAGCCTGCTGGCGGAGGCCCGGTGAGAATCAAGGTGTGCGGCATCACGCGCTCGGAGGACGCCCACCGGGCGGCGGAGCTTGGCGTGGACGCCCTGGGCTTCGTGCTCTGGCCCCACAGCCCGCGCGCGATCGCGCTCGACACGGCGGAGGCCATCATCGCGAGCCTTCCGCCTTTCGTCACGTCCGTTGGCGTCTTCGTCGATCCCTCGACGGAGGAGATCGCTCGCGCCCGCGACGCAGGCCTTCAGGTGGCGCAGGTACACGGCTTGGCGCCAGCGGTTCCACCAGGGATGCCGCTGCTCCAGGCGGTGCACCTGGCCGTCGATGGCGGGGGCATCGTACCCGCCGTGCCTGACGGCGTTCCCGTTCTGGTGGATGCGCACGACCCGGCGCGGCGCGGGGGAACCGGCCGCACGGTGGACTGGGCGCACGTGGGGAGGATCGCGGCCGCGCGGCCGGTGGTGCTCGCGGGCGGCCTGACCGCCGGGAACGTGGCCACGGCCATCCGCATGGCGCGCCCATACGGTGTGGACGTCTCGTCGGGAGTGGAGCAGGGACCTGGTGTGAAGGATCACGGCAAGCTGGCGGCCTTCGTGGCCGCGGTGAGAACAGAGGCATGAGCACGAACTGGTTTGGCCGCCGCGACCCCGACGCGCGGGGCTACTTCGGGGAATTCGGCGGCCGCTTCGTCCCGGAGACCCTCGTCGCCCCCATCGAGACGCTCGAGCGCGAGTACCTGGACGCCCGTCGCGACCCGGCCTTCAGCACGGAGCTGGACCGGCTGCTGCGCCACTACGTGGGCCGCCCCACGCCGCTGTGGGAGGCCGCACGGCTGGGCGCGGCATGCGGCGGGGTGCGCGTGTTCCTCAAGCGCGAGGACCTGACGCACACCGGCGCGCACAAGATCAACAACGCCCTCGGCCAGGCGCTGCTCGCCAAGCGGATGGGGAAGGCCCGCGTCGTCGCCGAAACCGGGGGCGGACAGCACGGCGTGGCCAGCGCGACGGCCTGTGCGCTCCTCGGACTCGAGTGCGTCGTCTATATGGGCACCGAGGACATGCGGCGGCAGGCACTCAACGTCTTCCGGATGCGCCTGCTGGGCGCGCGCGTCGAGGGCGTGGACTCGGGCAGCCGCACCTTGAAGGACGCCATCAACGAAGCCATGCGCGACTGGGTGGCGCGCCCCGACGACACGCACTACCTGCTCGGGTCCGCGCTCGGCCCACATCCCTACCCCCTGATGGTGCGCGAGTTCCAGTCCGTCATCGGCCGGGAGGCGCGGCAGCAGTGCCTCGAGCAGGCGGGGCGGCTGCCCGACGCCGTCATCGCCTGCGTGGGCGGCGGCAGCAATGCCATCGGCATCTTCGACGCGTTCATCGGCGATACGCCGGTGCGCCTGATTGGCGTGGAAGCGGGAGGCGCATCCATCACCCCTGGACGCCACGCCGCGCGTTTTGCCGGCGGGGCAGCAGGCATCCTGCAGGGCACGCGCACGTGGGTGCTGCAGGACGCGCACGGCAACATCGAGCCGACACACTCGATCTCGGCCGGCCTGGACTACGCGGCCGTTGGGCCGGAGCACGCCTACCTCGAGTCCACGGGGCGTGCGGAGTACCACTACGCAACCGACGCGGATGCGCTGGCGGGCTTCCAGGACCTGGCGCGGCTCGAGGGCATCATCCCGGCCCTTGAGTCGGCCCACGCCATCGCCTACGTGCGAAGGGTGGCGCAGGACTTCGGGCCGGGCGCGGTGCTGCTGGTGAATCTCTCCGGCCGGGGCGACAAGGACGTGCAGACGGTGGAAGGGCTGCTCAAGGAGTCGAACGGTGTCGCGAATTGACGACGCGTTCCGCCGCATGCGGGCGGAGAAGCGCACCGGCCTGGTCACCTACGTGACGGCGGGGGACCCCAGCCTGGCGATGACGGCGGACATCCTGAAGCGGATCGATGCCGCCGGGGCCGACGTGCTGGAGGTCGGGGTGCCGTTCTCCGATCCGCTGGCGGACGGGCCCGTGATCCAGCGCGCCACCGAGCGCGCGCTCGCCGGCGGCGCGACGCTGGCCGGGGTCCT
>CAZLBU010000140.1:0-2341 GCA_964557815.1 uncultured Bifidobacteriaceae bacterium
GGCCTGGCCGACGACAACCTCATCGACTTCGCGCCCGAGATGCGGAAGCAGGCCATCGAGATCGTGTCGAAGTTCGACCGCGGCCCGCTCTTCACGCCGCCCTCCGAGCGGGGCGCCGCGGTCCTCCCGGGCTGGGTGGGGGGCGCCAACTGGGGTGGCGCCGCCGTCGATCCGGAAACGGCCACGCTCTTCGTGCCGTCGATCACGCTCCCCAGCGTGCTGCAGCTCGTGAAGCCGGATCCGCAGAAGAGCAACCTGCTGTTCCGCCGTGGGGGCACCACGCTGCTGCCGACGCTCGACGGACTGCCCCTGGTGAAGCCGCCCTACAGCCGTGTGACAGCCATCGACCTGGACCGCGGCGAGCTCCGCTGGACCTCCGCGCTCGGCAATGGCCCGCGCGGGCATGCGCGCCTGACGGCCCTCAACCTGCCGCCTCTCGGCTGGGGCCGGCGCGGGGCGCCGCTGGTGACGAAGACGCTGCTCTTCGTGGCCGAGGGACAGTTCGGCCTGGGTGCGACCGAGGCCGTGCCCCTCGGAAACGAACCGCTGAGCCCTCCAGTCGCGCCCGACCCGCCGCAGATCATGGCCTTCGACAAGGCGACAGGCGCCCTCGTGTGGCAGCACAGCCCCTCAGCGCGACCCCTGGCCTCACCCATGACGTACCGTCACGATGGCGTCCAATACGTCGTCGTGGCCAACGGCCTGGGCCCCGCAGCGGAACTGGTGGCCTACGCTCTGCCACAATAGGAGGGCTTGGCTACGCTTCCCGGACGCGCCCTGGCGGGGATCAACGCGGCGCTCACCTACGCCTTCGACGCGGCCTTCGTCCTGCTCGGCGCGCTGCCTCCCCTGGCCGGCGTGCTTCTCATCTCGCTGATGACCTCAGTGGTGATGCTCGTCGTGATCGCCCGCACGTCCAACCAGCCGGCGATGGCGGCCACCAAGCGCGCGATGCACGCGGGGTTGTTCGAGATTCGTCTGTTCAACGACGACCTCGTTGCCATCCTGCGCGCGCTCGGAGAGGTGCTGAGGCAGAACGGGCGCTACCTGCTGCTATCGCTGGTGCCGCTGCTGTGGATGGTCGTCCCTCTGGCGCTGGTCATCGCGCAGCTGCAGGCGTTCTATGGGTACGAGGGGCTCGAGATCGGGGCGCCCGTGCTGGTGAAGGCGGAACGGCGCGTGCCCGCCGCGGGCGGCGGGGCCGCGCGCGCGGATGGAGGCGCCTCGCTGATCGGCCTGGAGGCGCCGGCGGAGATCCGCGTCGACGCGGGCCCCGTGGAGCTCGTGGGCTCGAACGAGATCCTGTGGCGCATCGTCCCCACCGCTGCCGGGGACTTCTCGCTCACGGTGCGCGCGGGCGACCGCTCGGCCACCAAGACCGTGCACGTCGGAGACGGCCTGGCCCGGCGATCACCCGTGCGAGTGTCGTACGGGCTCGTGGACCAGCTGCTCTACCCGTCCGAGCTCCCACTGGACCAGGCGAGCCCCGTGACGTCTTTCGCCGTCGGCTACCCGGAGCCCGGCCTGGACGTCCTGGGCGTGCGCGTCCACTGGCTGATCGTCTTCTTCGTCGTCTCGATGGCGGGCGCGTTCGTGCTGGCGAAGCGCCTCGGCGTCACGCTGTAGTCGCTCAGGGCCTGCCGCGCTCGTACACGACCTTGCCGTCGAAGATGGTCGTCTCGACGACCACGTCGGTCGGCTTCGCCGGCGGCTTCGACAGCAGGTCGCTGCCGAGGATGACGATGTCGGCGAGCATGCCGGGCACGAGCGTGCCCTTGCGGTGCTCCTCGAACGAGGCATACGCCGGCCAGCTCGTGTAGCCCCGGAGCACGCCCGGCATGGTCATGGCCTGCTCTGGGCCGCCGGGCTGGCTCACGCGCGTGGCGGCCAGCCAGATGCCCTGTCCCGCTTCGAGCGGCGCCACGGGCCAGTCGCTGCCAAAGGCGAGCCGCCCGCCGGCCGCGCGGATACGCTGCCAGGCCTAGGCGCGCGAGGCGCGTTCGGGCCCGATGTTGTCGGGCCACGGGCCAGAGGGGTTCGCGCCGTTCATGTCGCCGAGCGCCACGTGCATCGGCTGCTGCGACGCGATGACGCCCAGCTGCCCGAAGCGCGGGATGTCGGCCTCGGCGATGGCCTCGATGTGCTCGATGCGATGGCGACGGCCGCGCGCCGGCACGGGGTTCAGCTTGGTGGCCTGCTCGAAGGCGTCGAGCGACATGCGGATGGCGCGGTCCCCAATCGCGTGGATCTGCACCTGCCAGCCGCGCTTGTCGAGCATGGCGACCACGCGGTTCAGCTGCTCCGCCGTGAGGTTCGGCGCGCCTGCACTCTTCGTCTTCTC
>CAZLBU010000140.1:2360-7508 GCA_964557815.1 uncultured Bifidobacteriaceae bacterium
GTAGGGCGCGAGCATCGCCGCGGTGCGGCTCTCGATGACACCGTCCGCGAACATCTTGACGATGCCGGTCTTCACCGTCGGGTCGTCGCCCATCCGCTTCCAGGCTTCGTCCATGCGGTCCACGTCGGCCTCGGTGGTCGCGTCCGTGGCCGAGAACGCGAGGTAGGCACGCACGGTCAGCTCCCCCGCCTGCTTGGCGGCCTCGTAGAGCGCCATCTCCTCGAGGCTCCCGCCCGCGTTCTGGATGCTGGTGATGCCGAAACGGTTGGCGTAAGCCGACGCGGTCTTGAGCGCGGCACGCCGATCGGCGTCGGTCACCTTCGGCAGGATGGGATCGACGAGGTCCGCGGCGCTCTCCTTCAGGTGCCCGGTCGGCGCGCCGGTCTTCGGATCCTTCACGATCTCGCCGTTCGGCGGGTTCGGCGTGTCCTTCGTGATGCCGGCCATCGCGAGCACCTTCGAGTTCACCCAGATGCTGTGCCCGTCGTAGCAGGTCATCATCGCCGGACGGTCCGGGACGATCTCGTCCAGCTGCGCCTTCGTCGGGCTGCCGCCGGGGAACGGTGCGTAGAGCCAGCCGCGCCCCCTGATCCACGCATCCGCGGGCTTGGTGGCGGCGAACTGGCTGATGGCGGCCTGCACCTCGCGCAGCGTGGTCAGGCCGGCGAGGTCCACGTCGTTCAGGGACCGGAGACGAAGTGCACGTGCGCGTCGTTGAACCCGGGTGCCACCGTGCCGCCGCGGGCGTCGATGACGCGCGTGTTCGGCCCCCGCAGGGCCGCCAGCTCGGCGTCGGTCCCGACGCGCAGGATGGTGTTGCCCGACACGGCCACGGCCTGGGCGGTCGTGCCCTGCTCGTCGGCCGTGAACACGCGGCCGTTGGTGATGAGCAGGTCCGCGACCTGACCGCTCGCCGGGGGCGCCGGCTGGGCGGGGCCGCACGCGGCGGCCGTGAGGACGAGCAGCGACAGGCAGAGGCGCGGTCCGAATGGCGACGTCATCGATGTTTCCCCGGCAAGGTCCGCGCGCGAGCGCGCGGTGGTCGGTCAGCGGTCCACGACTGGCAGCACGAGCTGCGACGCGTGTGCCCCCGCGTGGTGGACGCGGATCGTAGCACGCTGCCTCCGTGACGATGTGGTTTCGAGATCCCCCGTGTGGAGGTTGCGCGAGAAATTCGGGAAGAAGGTCGCGGAGACCTGCAGCCGCACGCGGTGCCCGCGCTTGAAGACGTTGCTCGTGACGAGATGGTCGAGCGTCAGCTCGTAGACCTCGCCCGGCCTCAGGAGCTGCCGTCCCTTCGAGAGGTCGCGATAGCTGGCGCGCACGACGTCCAGGCCGGGGCTCATCAGGTTGAACGCCGTGCCGTCGGGCGCCACGTCGTACAGCCGCGCCCAGATGTCCGTGTCGCGGCAGTCGCAGGACACGAAGAGCCGGGCGATGACGGGCCCGGTGACTTCGGTATCGGCGTCGAAGGGTGCGGAGTCGAACGTGAGCAGGTCCTCGCGATCCACGAGCGCCCGATAGTCGTGTGCGCCCGCCGAATCGTACGGGTTGAGCACGGGTTTGTCCGGGTCCGAGACGAACTGGCTCGCCGTGGGGACAGTCCCCGTGACATTTCGTGACAGGGACTGTCCCCGCTTTACAGGGACTGTCCCCGATTCCACCAGCGTGCCGGCGGCCGTCAGCAGGTAGGTCAGCGGCTGCGCAGGCGGCGGCCACGCGGCCGCCGTCTTCCAGACGTTGGCACCCATCACGAAGTAGCGCACGGGAGGGTCCGCCGGCCGATTGGCACCGGTTCCGCGGAGGTGGCGGTCCATCCAGCCCAGGACCACCTCGTCGTAGTCGATGGCCGCGTCGGGGCCGAACTCCCGATCGCCTGCCTTCGTGCGGCCGGTGGCGCCCACGCCATGGACCCATGGGCCCATCAACAGCGCCGTCCGCGTCGGCTGGCCGCCGCGGGCCTGGACGAGGCCCCTGAAGTTCGTCGTCGCGCCCTCGGGTCCGTAGTTGTCGTCGTGCCAGCCGGAGAGGTTGAGGACGGCCGCGTCCGTGCGCGCGTACTTGTCGCGGAGCTCCGCGAAGTTCCAGAACGGATCCTCGAGGGGATGGTGCAGCCAGTCGGCGTAGTAGGGCGCGACATCCTTCAACGCGTCGAATGCGTCGAGGGGTAGCGTGTCCCGCATCCTCCGCTCGACCGCCGGCCAGCCGGCCTGCACGTCCTCGTCGGTCCTCGGCCCCGGCAGGTTCTTCCTGGCGCGCGCATCGGGTGCGATGTTGAACCAGATCCACGACACCCAGGACATGTCCCACACACCCCAGGTGTAGAAGAAATTCTGCGGCGTCGAGAAGGTCATGGCCGGGACCATCGCCTTCAGGTGTGGCGGACGCTCCATGGCCGCCAGCCATTGCACGGCCCCGGGATACGACAGTCCGAAGGTGCCGACGTTGCCGTCGGACCACGGCTGCGCTGCCGCCCACTCGATCGTGTCGTGGCCGTCCCGGCCATCGTGCTCGTAGGGGCGAAACTCGCCGTCGGAGCGGTAGCGCCCGCGCACGTCCTGCACGACGACGGCGTATCCGCGCTGCACCGCCCGGACAAACGTGGTGTAGTCGGCCACGGCCGCGTGAGCGCCGTAGGGAGTGCGATACACCAGCGTGGGATACCGCCGGTCCGGGATGGGGCGCAGTACCTCGGCGCGCAGCACCACGCCGTCGCGCATGGGGATGGCCACGTCGACGTCGTGCCGGAGGCCCGTGGGCAACGGCGTTGGCGCCGGTGTGCACGCCACGCAGGCGGCGGCCAGGAGGCCGAAAAAGGCGGACGCGGCACGTGAAACAGGGTGGGACATCGGCTGAACCGCGGCGGGACGTCGCAGTATACTTCGTGGGATGCCGCTGCCGCGGCAGGAACCCATCGTGGACGACTATCGCCGCGTGCTGCCCAATGGCCTCGTCATCGCCTCCGCGCGCCCCGAGCACGCTCCCCAGCTCGAGGAGCTGCAGCGCGTCGTCTTCCCGACGCTGGCGGACGAGGAGCGGTTCAAGGCAAAGCACTACCTGAAGCACCTGGAGATCTTCCCCGAGGGCCAGTTCGTGGGCCTGGACGGGGGCCGGGTGGTCGCCGCCACGGCCACCATCCGGCTGCACTTCGACTTCGACCACGTGAACCACACGTTCGGCGACATCATCCAGGGCGGCTGGCTCACCTCGCACGAGCCGGACGGCGACTGGCTGTACGGCGCGGACATCGGCGTGCACCCGGACTACCGCGGCCGCGGGCTCGCCCAGGCGCTCTATGCCGCGCGCCAGGAGCTCGTCTGGCGGCTCGGTCTCAAGGGCCAGGTGACAGCCGGCATGATGAGCGGCTACGGCGCGATGAAGGACACGGTCAGCGCGGAGGAGTACTACGCGGGCCTTGTGTCCGGCCGCATCAACGACCCGACCCTCTCCATGCAGCAGAAGGTCGGCTTCGAGTTCCGGGGACTGCTGAAGGACTACCTGCAGGACCCCGTCTGCGACAACTACGGCGTGCTCGTCGTGCTCGACGCGGCGAAGGACGTGCCCGGCGCCGTGCGTCCCGCCGGTACCGCCCACCAGTGAAGGAGCAACAGACCATGGCCTCGATCCAGTTGAAGACCCCGGTGCCCGGCCCGAAGAGCCAGGCCATGCTCGCGCGGCGCGGCGCCGCGGTGCCGAGCGGCCTCGGCCGCGCCACGGACGTGGTGGTCGAGCGTGCCGAGGGCGCACTCGTGCACGACGTGGACGGCAACACCTTCCTCGACTTCGTCGGCGGCATCGGCGCGCTGGCGGTCGGTCACTGCCCTCCCACCGTCGTCCAGGCCGTCCAGCAGCAGGCCGCCGCAGTCATCCACATGGGCTCGGGACCTATGAGTCGTACGTGCGGCTCTGCGAGCTGCTGAACGAGGTCACTCCGGGCGAATTCCGGAAGAAGACCCTGCTCGCCAACACCGGTGCCGAGGCGGTCGAGAACGCCGTGAAGGCCGCGCGCGCCTACACCCGGCGCCCCGGCGTCATCTGCTTCGAGGGCGGCTATCACGGCCGGACGCTGCTCACGCTCACGCTGACCAGCAAGTACAGCCTCTTCAAGAAGACGATGGGTCCGTTCGCGTCGGACGTGTACCGGCTGCCGATGCCGAACGTGTACCGCCGGCCGGCCAGCGTCACCGAGGAGCAGCACATCGACTTCGGCATCCAGCAGCTCGAGCAGGCGTTCACCGCCCGAGCGAGGTGGCCGCCATCATCATCGAGCCGGTGCAGGGTGAGGGCGGCTTCGTCCCGGTGCCGCCGCGGTTCATGCAGCGCATCCGTGAGCTCTGCACGCAGCACGGCATCGTCATGATTGCCGACGAGGTGCAATGCGGCTTCGCGCGCACGGGGAAGCTGTTCGCGCTGGAGCACTACGGCATCGCGCCGGACATCATCGTGACGGCCAAGTCGCTGGGCGCGGGCATGCCCATCAGCGCCACCACCGGCCGGGCCGAGATCATGGACGCCACCCACACGGGCGGCATGGGCGGCACCTACGGCGGCAACCCGGTCACCTGCGTGGCCGCAATCGCCGCCATCGAGATGATGCGGCAGCCGGCGTTCCTGGCGCGAGCGGAGCGGGTGGGCCAGATCCTCCGCGAGACGCTCGAAGGCTGGCAGGAGAAGCACCCCATCATCGGGGACGTCCGAGGGCTGGGCTCGATGATGCTGATCGAGCTGGTGAAGGACCGCGCCACGAAGGAGCCGGCCCCCGATGAGACGCTGGCCATCATCAAGGGTGCCTTCCAGCGCGGCGTCATCGCGATGCGCGCCGGACTCTTCACCAACGGCATCCGCTTCCTGCCGCCGCTGACCATCACCGACGAGCAGCTGTTCGAGGGGCTGGGTGTCATCGAGGCCGCGCTCGCCGAGGTGGAACACGGAGCGGGCATCGGCGCCCGGTTGCAGCCAGCATGAACACAGATCGCCGCAGATAACGCAGATGGCGCAGATAGGGCAGGGGGCCGACGGGATTCGAACGGGGTTGACAACCGGGTGTGGTCGGGCGCGGGCGGTCGGACGGGCGCGATAGAGTGCGCCCGCGCGCCCCGCCTGACCACGACATCCCCTCCCAGACGGTCGCACCTGCCCGCACCTGTT
>CAZLBU010000141.1:0-5010 GCA_964557815.1 uncultured Bifidobacteriaceae bacterium
CGGTTGCAGGCCGTGCGCACGAGCCTCGCGCCCCGCATCCAGGAGATGCGCGAGTCGGAGGAGTGGAAGCGCTGGGCCAACGTCCAGGTGCAGGAAGAGCTCTGCGCGAAGATGGAGGCCCTCATCCCTGTCGCGGACGAGGATCCCGAGAAGGCCGCCACCGAGATGAAGCAGCTCCAGGAGCGCTGGAAGCCCGTCGCCGCGGCGCCGCGCTCGCAGGCCACGACCCTCTGGACCCGCTTCAAGGCCGCGCAGGACCAGGTCTATGAGAAGTGCAAGGACTTCTTCGCGCAGCAGAACGTCGAGCGTGCCGAGAACCTGAAGAAGAAAACGGCCCTGGCCGAGCGCGCCGAGGCGCTGCGGGACTCCACCGACTGGGTGAAGACGGCGGATGCCATCAAGCAGCTCCAGGCCGAGTGGAAGACCATCGGCCCGGTGAGCCGGGGCCACGAGCGTGCCATCTGGGAGCGCTTCCGCGCCGCGTGCGACGCGTTCTTCACGCGCCGGCAGGAGGACCTCAAGCAGCGCAAGCACGACTGGACCGAGAACCTCCGCCGCAAGGAGGCGCTCGTCGCCGAGGCCGAGCAGCTGGCGCAGTCCTCCGAGTGGGAGAAGGCCGCCGCCCGTATCAAGCAGCTGCAGGTGGAGTGGAAGACGATCGGGCCGGTGAAGCGCAGCAAGTCGGAAGCGATCTGGGAGCGCTTCCGCGCCGCGTGCGACCTGTTCTTCGAGCGCTTCAAGAACCGCGACCAGGTGGCGCTGCAGGGCAAGGTGGCCGACCGCGAGACCGTCGTCGCCGAGCTCGAGGCGCTGGTGCCCACCGACGAGGCGGCGGATGCGCCGATGCCGGCCGACCTGTACGCGCACGTCCAGGCCGCGCGGGCGCGGTGGGTGCAGGGGCCTGAGCTGCCGCGCCACACGCTCGCCCCGCTGGCCGACCGCGTGAACGACGCGATGCTCAAGCTCGTCACGCGCTGGCCGCAGGCGTTTGGTGGCACGGACCTGGACCCCGCCGCGACACGCGAGCGCATGTCGAAGCTCATCGCCAAGGTCGAGAAGCTCCTGCCCGCGGAGAGCGCCGAGCCGGTGAAGAACCTCTCGCCGGCCGAGCTGCTCGCGCGCCAGTGGCGCGAGGCGCTCGCCGCCAACACCATGGGCGCCGGCGCCGCCCGGCAGGCGGAGGATGCCAGGCAGCGCGCCGCCGAACAGGAAGTACGCAGCGCCCAGTCCGCGTGGAATCGCCTCGGCCCCCTCGCGCCCGAGGAGCGCAAACCCCTGCAGGAGCGCTTCGATCGTGCCGTGCGCAAGTTCTTCGAGATGAAGAGGCGATCGGCGTCGCGCGTCTAGTTCGCGCTATCGGCCGTTCCTCGGCCCGTCGACGATCGCCATCCGGTAGGCGTGCTGATACCAGCCGTACGCCGACCGGTACTCGAAGGCCGTGCGCGCCTGATCTCCCTTCGACAGGAAGTGCCACGCCTTGCCGACGGGATAGCCCGCGGCCTGGTGCTGCAGCAGGCTGTCTTCCACGATCACCCGCACGGTCTCCAGCAGCCCGCCGAACGACTCGGGCAGGTAGAAGACCGACAAGGGGGGCTCGCCGCTCCCCATCTGCCGCTCGATCTGGACGCGCAGCGTGAGCGATCCGCCAGGTTGCCCGGGGCCTCCCCCATGCTGATCGAGCAGCAGGGACACGTCGTTGGCCACGCCCTGCAGCGTCGTCTGGACCGCGTCCACGCTCGCCTGCGTCGCGCGCGACGAGACGGGCTGGTCCAGGTTGGCGAGGTCGAGGTTCAACCCGGACAGCGTCGCCTGCATGGTTGCCAGCGCAGCCCGCGTTTCGTCCTGGAACGCGAAGATCAGGCAGTAGCGGACCTTGGTCGTGGCAAACGAGGACGCCTTGTCGATGGTCTCGCCCGCGACCGTGACGATCTCGCCGAACTGCTTCCTCTTGTTCGACTTGATGGTCCCGCTCACGAACCCCGCGATGCCCGCCTCCCCGGCGAACTCCGTCTCACCGATGAATCGGGCGAGCCCGCCAACCACCTGGAACAGCACGCCGATGCCCATGGCTCCTGATGACCATCGCTGGATCCGGTCGGCGTGCTGGACGATGAGTGCGCAGGCGCCGGACGACGTCTGCATGGCCATCGGGACCACGGCCCGTGTCTCTGGCGTGATCAGGCTGAGCTGTTCGCGCAGGCCGGCCCCGAGCGCCCCCTGGAACACCCGGTAGAGCGGATAGAGAAGGCGCGGCGGCGCCAGCTGCGCGATAGAGACGGCCTCCGAGAAGTCGGGAAGGCCCGCGTTGCCGGTGGACTCGAGAATGGCCGCGGAGAGCTCCGCGCTCCCCGTCAGGGCTGCCACCAGATCGGCCCGGAACCCCTCGCAGACTTCCGTACACTGGCCTCCGGGAGCGAAGACCTCGAGCCCATCGGCCTCCTGCTCGAGAATCGTCCGGGCCTCGCTGATGGCCCCCTCGACGAACTCCCGGAGCTCGGGTGTCAGGGAGCCGGCGCCCTCGCGCACCTGCGTCCGGACTTCCTCCGCGGCCAGGCGAGCGGCCTGTGCCTGTGAGATGGCCGTGTTCACCCGCGCCTGGATGTTCTGGACGATGTCCAGGATCTCGCTGAGCTGCGCGTGGGCGCCGCGTGGGAAGCACAGCACCAGCGCCGCCGCACAGGCGACCGACCGCCACGCGCGAGACTTTCGCCAAAGACCATCGGACATCGTCGTAACCTCCGCTCCTCATCAGTAGGGGAGATGCTCGAGCCGGAGTATCGGGTCGGGCGCGCAAGAGGGCAAAGGGAATGTCCGCCCAATTCAGGTGGCACGGTAAAGTGTTGACCACTGGCGTGTTACGTCGAGATATGGCCCGGTGGGACCCGGGCTGTGGCTAAGGCTCAGGCGGGGGCGGACTGTAGTACAGTGCGGGCGATCGGCGGGATCTGCGCCTGATCCGACCTCATGCCCGACAACGTGCCCGACGACGAGCCAGTCGTGCGCCGATACCGGTTCGGCGTCTTCGACGTCGATTTCCGCCTCGGCCAGCTCCGCAAAGGCGGCCTGCGCCTGAAACTCTCGGGCCAACCCCTGCAGATTCTCGAGCGGCTCCTCGAACGCCCCGGGGAGGTGGTCACGCGCGAGGAGCTCAGAAACGAGCTGTGGCCAGCCGACACGTTCGTGGATTTCGAGCACAACCTCAACTCGGCGGTGAAACGGCTCAGGGCCGCGCTCGGCGATTCGGCCGACGTCCCGCGGTTCATCGAGACCCTGCCGCGCCGGGGCTATCGGTTCCTGGTGCCAGCCGAAATCGTGTCCGATGCGAGGCCCGCCGGGAGTTCCCCGGGCGAATCGGATGCCGACGTCACGGAACGGCCGGCCGCCGGCCCTCAGTTCCCGGCTCCCGCCGTGCCCGCACCCGCTGCCGCTGCCGAGAGGGGCTCGTTCGCGTCGGTGCGTCGCCTCGCCGCGGGCGTGGTACTCGGAGCGTCGATGATCGCGCTCGTGTGGATGCTGGGCGGCGCGGGACCACGGGAGGAGGCGATGCCGGCCTCGGGAGCATCGATTGCCGTCCTGCCGTTCGAGAACCTCTCGGGCGACGAGTCCCAGTCGTACCTCGCCGACGGGACGACGGAGGCGCTCATCGCCGGGCTCGCCCAGGTCAAGTCGATCAAGGTCATTTCCCGCACGTCGGTCATGCGGTTCCAGGGCGCGCGACGCCCGGTTCAGGAGATTGCCCGCGAACTGGGTGTGGGCACGGTGGTCGAGGGCTCGGTGACGCGGCAGGGGGATCAGCTGCGCATCACGGCGCAGCTCATCGACGCCGGCACCGACCGCCATCTCTGGGCGGAGACCTACACCGGACGGATCGGCGACCTGCTGACGTTCCAGAGCCGCGTGGCGCAGGCCGTGGCCCGCGAGGTGCGCGCGACCTTGTCTCCGCCCGAAGAAGCCCGCCTCGCGCGAGTCCGAGCCGTCGATCCGGCCGTGCAGGACGCCTATCTAAAGGCCCGGTGTTTCTGGAACCAGCGGACACCAGACGGCCTGACACGGGCCATCGAGTATTTCAGCCAGGCGCTCGCCCTCGACCCCGGGCACGCGCCCTCCGAGGCGGGCCTGGCCGACGTGTACAACCTGTTGCCGCGCTACGGCACCGTGCCGACGCGCACGGCCCTGCTGGACGCGAAGGAGCGCGCGCTCGGCGCGCTGGCACTGGACCCCGAGCTCGCGGAGGCGCACGCCGCGCTCGCGAAGGTGCAGCACTCGCTCGACTGGAACTGGGAAGGGGCCGAAGCGAGCTTCCGGCGGGCCATCGACAGCAGCCCCGGCTACGCGACCGCTCACCACTGGTACTCTGTCTTTCTCTTGACGGTCGGCCGCGTGGACGAGGGCATCGCGGAGGCGCGACGGGCGCGCGACCTCGACCCGCTGTCGCCGGTCATCAACCTGCACCTGGCGTACAGCCTGTCCTACGACGGCCAGCTGGGCGACGCGCAAGCGGCGATTCAACGAGCGCTGGAACTGGATCCCCGGTACGCGAACGCCCACTACCTGCTGGGCTGGATCCACTTGAGGCGTGGCGATCCCGGGGCGGCGCGTACCGCGTTCACGACGGCAATTGACCTCACGAGCAACCCGCGGGAGTACCTGGGAGGGCTTGCCGCCGCGGAAGTGGCGGGCGGCCGGATCGACGAGGCTCGACGCATCGTCGCCGACCTCGAGGCCACGCGCACGAGCGCCGAGGACTCGGGCCAGCCGCTGTTCTGGGCCCTCGTCGCGCTGGACCGCACGGACGAGGCGTTCCGCATTCTCGAGCGGGACTTCGAGAACCGGTCGGTGGCCTTCTACCTGTTCGACCTGACCGGGCACTGGTTCCTGGCGCCCCTCCGCACAGATTCGCGGCTGCACGCGCTCTACGAAAAGGCCGGCCTCGACATCCTGTCAGCGACGAGCCCGGTGCCGACCACGCGCCCGATGCGCGGCGAGTAAGGCGAGCCCGCCGGCACCTAT
>CAZLBU010000141.1:5039-6103 GCA_964557815.1 uncultured Bifidobacteriaceae bacterium
AGGTTTGCGCGCGCGACCTTCAGGACGGGGAACACCCGTCCGAACGCGAACCCTAATCCACGTTGGGATCTTCCAGGTAGGTGTAGCCCCGGAGTGCCTCTTCATAGAACTTCAGGAGGCGCCCGGCCTGCTGGTCCTCCATGCGGCCGGCGTGGACGGCGGCTTCCACGTCGCGACGGAGCTTGCCCATCAGATCCTCGGGGTCGAACTCGACGTACTTCAGGACCTCGTTGACGGTGTCGCCCTTGATGATGTGCTCGACGCGCGCGCCCTCGGCGCCCTCGTCGCCGTTGTCGGCGAGGCTGACGTGGACGGCGTGCGTATCCCCGAAGAGGTTGTGCAGGTCGCCCAGGATCTCCTGGTAGGCGCCGACGAGGAACACGCCCAGGTAGTAGGGCTCGCCGTTGAAGCGGTGGAGCAGCAGCGTCTTCTTGACGTCGCGGCGGTCGATGAACTGATCGAGCTTGCCATCCGAGTCGCAGGTGATGTCGCCGATGACGGCGTGGTTCACCGGCGGCTCGCCCAGGCGGTGGATGGGCATGACCGGGAAGAGCTGCTTGATGGCCCAGCTGTCCGGGATGGACTGGAACAGCGAGAAGTTGCAGAAGTACGTGTCCGACAGCAGCTCCTCGAGCGCCTGCAGGTCTTCCGGCACGTCGTCCATGCCCTTGCAGAGCTTGTTGATCTTCTCGCAGATGGCCCAGAACAGATTCTCGGCGTGCGCGCGCTGCTCGAGCGGCAGGTAGCCGCCGCTGAACAGGTTCATGGCCATGTCCAGCGCCTGCTGCGCGTCGTGGTACGACTCGACGGCGTTGCGCGCCGTGACCGAGTGATAGGTCTCGATGAGGTCCACCAGCGGCTGCTCGAAGCTGTCCTCGGCCTTCGCGGGAATCTTCTCCTCGCCGAAGCCGGTCGTGCCCAGCACGTTGAAGATGAGCATGCTGTGGTAGGCCGACACCGCACGGCCGCTCTCCGACACGATGGTCGGGTGGGGCACGCCCTCTTCATCGCACACCGTTTGGATGTGGTAGACGACGTCGTTGGCGTACTCCTGGAGCGTGTAG
>CAZLBU010000141.1:6113-7498 GCA_964557815.1 uncultured Bifidobacteriaceae bacterium
TGGACGACTCGAAGTTGGTCTGTGAGCCGTCGTAGTCCACGCCTAGGCCGCCGCCGACGTCGATGAACTGCAGCCCGGCACCCATCTTCGCGAGGTCGCAGTAGACGCGGGCCGCCTCGTTCAGCGCGTTCTTGATGATGCGGATGTGCGTGATCTGGCTGCCGAGGTGGAAGTGGAGCAGCTTGAAGCAGTCCTCCATCCCGCGCTTCTTGAGCTCCTCGAAGCCGCGGAGGATCTCCGTCACCGTCAGCCCGAACTTCGAACGGAAGCCGCCCGACGACTGCCAGCGTCCCGACCCGCGAGCGGCCAGCTTGACGCGCATGCCGATGTTCGGACGGACCCCGACCTTCTCCGCGTACTCCAGGATCAGCTCGAGCTCGGTGTATTTCTCCACCACCGGGATGATCTGGCGCCCCATCTTCTGGGCCAGCATCGCCATCTCGATGAACTCGAAGTCCTTGAAGCCGTTGCAGATGATCGGCGTGTCGTTGGTGGCGAGCGCCGCCACAGCCAGCAGCTCCGGCTTGCTGCCCGCCTCGAGGCCGAAGCCGTACTGCGCGCCGAAGTTCAGCACCTCTTCCACCACCTGGCGCTGCTGGTTCACCTTGATCGGGTAGACGCACCGGTACCGGCCCTGGTACTGGTGCTGGGTCATGGCCTGCTGGAACGCCGCGTGGATCTCGCCCAGGCGGTGCTTCAGGATGTCGGTGAAGCGGATGAGGATGGGGACGGCCAGGCCGCGGAGCTGCAACCGGTCCACCAGGCGCTTGAGGTCCACGCCGCGCGCCGGGTCCTTCGTGGGGTGGACCTGCAGGTGGCCGTGCTCGTTGATCGAGAAGTAGCCTTGTCCCCAGCGCGGCACGTCGTAGAGTTCCGCCGCTTCGGTAATCGACCACGAGGCTGATCCGGGAGCGGTCCCGGGTCTCAGGCGGGCGCCTGCGAGTGTGCTCATCGTTGCAGTCACAGAATAAACGGCGTCGGGGGAAACGAAAAGAGCAAAGTGCCGGCCCGAGAGGCGGGTTCTGGGGTTCTGGGGTTCTCGGGTTCTCAGGTTCTGGGGTTCTCCGTGCCGAGGACGGGGATGGGGTTGCCGTCGGCGTCGATGGCCACGAGCACCACCTCCGCCTCGGTCACCTTGACGCGCTCGCCGCGGTGGCCGGCGCTCCAGCGCTCCACTTCTACCTCCACGAAGACCGTCACCGACGTGCGGCCGATGCGGCGCGTCTCGGTGTAGAAGTTCACGAGGTCGCCCACGAACACGGGCGCGTGGAACTCCACCTCGCGCATGGCGGCCGTCACGTACCGGTGCGGCGCCGCCTTGCGAGCCTCCACCGCCGACGCCAGGTCGATGTGCGACAGGATGACGCCGCCGAAGATGGTGCCGA
>CAZLBU010000142.1:0-221 GCA_964557815.1 uncultured Bifidobacteriaceae bacterium
CTCGCGCCGGTACTCGAAGTCGAAGTCCTCTGCCAGGCTGTGCGCGAGGCTGTAGTAGGTGGCGCCGTCGCTGAAGAAGCCGTAGCTCACCTTGGTGAAGTCCACGGTGAGCGCCCATGCCAGCAGGACGACGGCCACGGCGGCGGTGGCCGAGGCGCCCAGGCGCCAGGCCAGGCTGCGGCCGGCAATGCGCGTGGCGACGGGCTGGTCGATGGTCATCC
>CAZLBU010000142.1:231-1116 GCA_964557815.1 uncultured Bifidobacteriaceae bacterium
GAGGAAGCTCAGGTCCGCCTGCAGGACGCCCCGGCGCTTCGTGGCGCGCGAGGTCTCGTGCAGCAGGACGTACAGCCGCTCCATCTTACGGACGAACGCCATGATGTCATAGTGCGTGCCGGTTTCGCGGGCGCTGGCGGCCAACCTCGCGGCCAGGTCCGGCTGCTCGATGAGCGTGCAGACGGCCGTCGCCAGCCGCGCCGGATCCCGCCGCGGAACGATCAGCGCGTCCTGCCCGTCGGTGAGAACGTCCAGCAGACCGTCCGCGTCCGTGGCCACGATGGGCTTGCCCATCGCCAGCGTCTCGAACACGGTGAGCGGCGTGCCCTCCCAGAGTGACGGGAACGCCAGTACGTCGTAGGCGGACAGCACTTTCGCCACGTCACGCTGGAAGCCGAGGAACACGAGGCGATCGCCGAGGCCCAGCGCCCGGGCCTGCTCCTCGAGCGCGGCCTGCAGTTCCCCTTCCCCGGCGATGTAGACGCGCGCCCTGGGCTGGCGTGCCACGAGGGCCGGCACGGCCGCGACCAGGAACTCGTTCCCCTTGGACGGCATCAGCCGCGTGATCGTGCCGACCGCGATCGTGTCTGGCGCGATGCCCAGCTCCGCCCGGGCCTGCGCGATCTCGTCCGCGCTTCGTGGCCGCGCGAACTCGTCCAGCGGCGCGCCCAGGTAGACGACCTTCGTCCGCTCGGCTGGCATCAGCCGCGCCCGGGTCGTGAACTCCGCCGTGGACGCGGACACCGCGATAGCGATGTCGGTGTGCGGCGCCAGGATCCGGTCCGCCACCTTCTGAAACCACGGCGTGTCGCCCAGGTTCGCGTGCTCGTGCAGGATGGACGGGATTCCCATCCGCCACGCGCACAGCCGCCCGAACGTGGTCGC
>CAZLBU010000142.1:1126-1496 GCA_964557815.1 uncultured Bifidobacteriaceae bacterium
CCGTAGCCATGCATGTGGACGATGTCCGCCTGCTTTGCGCGAAGCACCTTCAGGAGCGCCGGGTAGGTGGCCGGGTCGAACTTGTGCCGCGCCATGTAGGTGACGTCGATGCCGAACTGCTCGAGCGTGTCCTCGGAGAGGTCCTTCTTCCGCAGGCTGATGAGGGACACGTTGAAGCGCGCCTTGTCGAAGCGCGGGATCATCCACGCGAAGAGCCGCTTCACGCCGTGCATGCGCGACCCTTCCCAGCCGAGGTGGTCGCAGATCTGGACTACGTTAAGAGGGCGCATGGGTCAGCAAGGGTGCAGGCGGCACCTACAAGAGTCCTTCGTGCCGATACCACTCGGCAGTCCGGTGAATCCCGTCTTCC
>CAZLBU010000142.1:1506-7471 GCA_964557815.1 uncultured Bifidobacteriaceae bacterium
CCGGCCACACCACCGCACTTCGCACCATAGCACCCCTTGCACCCCTGCACCCTTGCACCTTGCACCCCTGCACCCCTGCACCTTGCACCCCTGCACCCCTGCACCTTTACAAGAGTCCTTCGTGCCGATACCACTCGGCAGTCCGGTGAATCCCGTCTTCCAGGTCCACCTTCGGCGCGAAGCCCAGCTCCGTGCGCGCGCGGGTGGTGTCGAAGGCGCGGCTCTTCGTATAGAAGTCCACGCGCCGGCGGTAGAGCGGCGGCTCGAGGCGCAGCGGCACGCAGATGAGCTCGCACAGCAGGCCCGCCGTCCAGAAGGGCCACACCGGCCAGTGGATGCGCGGCGGCTTCACACCCAGCTCCCTGGCCACGAGCGCCACCAGTTCCGCGAGCGTGGTGTAGCGCGGCCCGGCAAGGATGTAGGTGCGCCCGGCCGCGGCCGGCACCGTGCCGCAGAGGATGAACCCCTCTACGAGGTCGTCGATGTAGGTGAGGTGGTAGAACGCCTTGCCGGATCCGAGCATCGGGAAGGTGCCGCGCGCGAGGCCGCGAAACATCTTGAGGAAGCGGGTGTCGCCCGGCCCGTAGATGCCGATGGGACGCGCCACGACGACGTCGAAACCCGTCTCCTGGGCGAAGCGCCGTGCCAGCTGCTCGGCCTCGAGCTTGGTGTCCTGGTAGATGTCGCCGGGGTTGAAGGGCGCGTCCTCGTTGGCCGGCGGGTGCGCGATGTGCCCGTGCACGCCGCCCGTACTGCAGTGCACGAGCCGGCGCGCGCCGCCCGCACGCGCGGCCTCCAGCAGGTTGCGCGTCCCGTCCACGTTGATGGCGCGGTAGGCCGAGTCCGGCTGGCCTGCCTCCCGATAGGTCGCGGCAATGTGGTACACGACCTCCACGCCCTCCGCGGCTCGAATCACCGACGCGCGATCGCCCAGGTCCCCCTCGACGGCCTGCACGCCCGCGGAGGCGAGCGACGACTGATCGAAGCGCGCGCGGCTCTTCGGCCGCACGAGCGCCCGCACGTCGTTGCCGCGCCCGGCCAGCGTCCTGGCCAGGTGCCCACCTGTAAAGCCGGTGGCGCCGGTGACCAGGACCTTCACCGCTCGGCCACGTTGACGGAGGGAGACACCGCGCCGGACGCGCCCCCGCGCGAGAGCCGCGCGTAGGCCTGCGCCGTGCGCCGGACGTACGCCTCGCGGCTGTACTTCTCTTCGGCCACGGCCCGCGCCCGGGAAGCCAGCGCGGCACGCGCCGTCGGGGCGTCCAGGAGGGCGGCCAGCGCTTCGGCAAACGGCAGCGGCTCGGGCGCGACCAGCACCGCGATCTCCGGCGTCAGCACCTGCGTGTGCGTCAGCAGGTTCGTCGCCAGGATGGGCCGGCCGCTTCGGAGGTACGAGTAGATCTTGAGCGGCGTGTTCGTCCCGCGGATGCGCGGCGACACCAGCACGTCGCACGCCTGGACGAAGCTCGGGATCTCGCGCGCGGGCTGCTGCCCGGTGAAGACCATCACGTCGGCCGCGCCGCGCTCGCGCGCCACACCGCGCGCACGGTCCACCTGCTGCGGCTCGCCGCCGACGACGAGCACGCGCGCGTTCGGCCGCGTGCGCGCCAGGATCGCCGCTGCGTCGATGAGCAGCTCCACGCCCTGATAGGCCTCGAACGTGCCGGTGTAGAGGGCCAGGGGTGCGTCGGCCGGGATGCCCCAGGCGGTCCGGATATCGGCGGCCGGCCGCGACGGCGCCTCGTCCACGTCCCCGCCCATCACGTTCTCGATGAGCAGCGCGCGATCGCCCGCGCCCATGTCCACCACCGTGTCCTGCAGCTCCTGGCAGATCGTGATGACCGACTGCGAGCCGTGCACCATCTGGTTCTCGGCCCAGGTGAAGAACGAGCGCAACAGGCCCGAGCGGCTGTACTTGAAGTTGCTCAGCTGCTGCGGAAGGCTCGAGTGCATGTCGTAGAGGTGCGGGATGCCCAGCCACTTCGCCAGCCACACGCCGACGAGCCCCATCTCCTCGTGCGAGTGGATGGCGTCGTACTTCTGGCTCATCGCCCGCCGCGCGATGGTGACGAGCATGAGGCCATCCAGCACGACCTTGGTGAACGACGGCCCGATCCGCACCCTGGTGACGAAGGGAGGCCGCCAGCCCCGGAAGATGCGGAGGTTCGGGATGTCCACGTCCCGCCCGATGGGATAGGTGACCAGGTCCACGTGGTGCCCGAGCTCCGAGAGGGCCTTGAGTCGGTGGTATTCACTGAACGGGGTGCCGCGGGGCTCGAAGAACGGCTCCGGCGCCAGCATCAGGATGCGCACAGGCCAGTATTATGACCCACCTCCCTGCTTCGGGCAGTCCCGTGCAACCGCGTAAAGTGCAGTGTAAAGCCTCGCGCCCGACCTGCCGATACCTCCGCGTAAGGAGTAGTCCCGATGCAACGCCCGATTGCCGTGGCCCTCGTGGCCGCTGCCGCCTTCGCGGTCGTGGGGTGCGAGCAGGCGAAGAGCGCCAACCCCCTCAGCCCCTCGATTGCCGGCCCCATTCCCGGCGTGAACATCTCGGCGCCGCTGACGCTCGAGCCTCCCGCCGGCGCGGAAATCGTGTACAGCGGCGAGCTCGTTACGCTGCTCATCGAGAACGCCCAGACCAACGGTGAGCGGCCCCTGTGGCTGCAGATCCAGGTGGCGGGCGACGCCACCTTCACGAACCTGCTGCACCACGCCGACCGCGTGACGCCGGGCGAAGGTGGACGGACGAGCTACCGCATCCCCGAGTTCCTGACGGCCGGCTCCACCTATTACTGGCGCGCCCGGGCCCTGGACGGCGCCAACACGGGCCCCTACTCCGCCGCCTCGAGCTTCCGCGTCGTCGATCCGATCGTGCTCGAGCCGCCGACGCCGCTCGAACCGGTGGGCGCCATCGCCACCGTCACGCCGGTCTTCAAGGTCCGCAACGGGCGCATCTCCGGCACGACCCAGGCGGTCTACCGCATCGAGGTCGGCACCGCGCTCGATCCTGCGTCCATCGTCGCCGTGCTGACGGCCACGCCGGACCCGAGCGGCACGACCTCGGTGGCCGTGGGCAACATCCCGCACAACAGCACGTTCTACTGGCGCGTCTACGCGACCGACGGGGTGACGACGAGCGGCTACTCCGCCGCCGTCTCGTTCACGACGCCCGCGGCGCCCGGCGGCCCGTCGCCCTCGCCGGGCCCGGCGCCCGGCCCGTCGCCCGCCCCTGGTCCGGGCGGCGGCACGCGCACGCCCAATCCAGCGCCCGGCCAGCGGCTGCCGCTGCCCGGGTACGGCGCCGGCGTCGTGGAGCAGATTGCCCGCGACTATCCGGCCGCGCTCCGCAACTCGTGCCAGGAGCACGGCGGGACGTGGGAGTTCATGGATCGCGTGGTGGATCGGCTGCGCACGTTCGATACGCGCTGGGGCTACAACGGCAAGCGCGGCAACGCGAACGATCCGTCGCAGGACATCGTGGACTACAACTACGGCAGCCAGCCCGACCCGGGCACGACCGACGTGTACATCATCGACATCCTGGGTGGGCACTGCGGATCCAACCCGACGCCGGCCTGGATCGACCAGACCGAAGCCACGCGAAATGCGGGGACGATCGGGCGGTGGATCAGTCGGGGAAGGTTCTGAAGGGCCGCGCCTCCGGCGCGGTAAGGCCGCCGCTGACGCGGCGGTGGGCCTCGCGGCTGACGCCGCTCGGTGGGCCGGCCTTCGGCCGGTAGGGCCAACGCCATCGGTACAAACAAAACGCCGGGGAGTTCCCCCGGCGTTTGCTTTCTCGCGATCCCACGGCGACGAAGTCGCCGCCCTTACCGAGCGACGAGAGCCGCGAGGCCTACCGCGCCGAAGGCGCGGCCCTCTAGAATCGCACGCGTGCCCCGACGCCCGCCTGGAAGCCGCCCATGCCGCTTTCGACGACCACGCCGTTGCCCACGTCCACGTCGGCCGAGGCGCCGGTGAAGCGCATGAAGCCGCCGATGCCGAAGCGCAGGTTCTCCCGGGTATAGAAGATGTAGCTGACGTCCGCGCCGATGTTATAGCCGACGGCGCTTTCCTTCCGCTCCGCGAAGCTCGGCGAGACGACCACCGACGAGAACGGCGGCCCCTGCTCGGCGACGGCCAGGTCCGAGACGATCTCCTGGTGGAGGCGGTAGAACGACGGCCCGCCGTAGACGAACACGTCGATGTTGTCGTTCCAGGGGATCATCCAGCCGATCATGAGGTGCGTGGCCTGCTCCTTGCGGTCCACGCCGTCGATGGTGCTCGAGAAGCTGCGCGGCCGGTCGTAGAAGATGGGGTGCGGGATGCTGCCTTCGATGGGCCCCTCGCCGGTGCCGCTGCGCGCGGAGTAACCGATGGCCACACCCATGTTGCGCCACACGCGGGCGCCGACCGAGAAGTCCAGGAGCGTGTCGGGGTCGAACTCCGAAGTCGTCGTCAATCCGCCGGTCTCGTCGTAGATGACGAAGGGGCGGTTCGACGTGATGTCGGACTTGCTCGCGTCGAACGCAAAGTTGAAGCCGCCGAACACCCGATCCTCCCACGGCGTGGACTGGGCGGCGGCCGGCTGGCTCATCCCCACAAGCACGGCCGCAATCAACGCGGCCCGCATCGTTCTCTGCATCACGGCTCCTGGCTCCCTTCCGAACGGCAAAACAAAACCACGGCAGTGTAGCATGGCCGGGCGTGCCGAACGGCGCGGCCGCGTGCAATCCTGGGCCGAAATGCCTGTCAAATCAGCGACGGGTCGACTACAATGGCCGGCGGCCCGTGGCCGGATCCTCGCGTGGGTCGTCCCCGCTCCGGCACGGCACGAGGAGTAGTGCAACGATGATGAGGACGCTCTCGAAGGCGGGCCTGCCCCTGGCGGCTGCCGTCCTGATGGCCGCCTGCAGCGGCACCCCTGGAACCCCCACCTCGCCGTCGGCCGCCGCGGGCGGCGCGGCCACCGCGGCCGCGGACGGCTCCACGCTGAAGGTGTCCGCGCCTGTGCTGCTCTCCCCTGAGAACGGGACCCGCGCAGACACGCTGGCGCCGGTGCTCGTGTGGCAGAACTCCACCGGACGCTTCTCCGGCGGCCTCGACCTTCAATACGAGCTCGAAGTGAGCAGCGGCGGCGCGGTCCTCTTCGCCGCCACGGTGGCGGCGGGCGGCGGCACCACGCAGTTCACTCCGCCGGACGGCGAGTACGACACCGGCTACGCGTGGCGCGTCCGGGCGATCATGGAAGGCGCCGCCGGACCGTGGTCTGCGGTCTCCACGTTCACCACGCCCGAGCAGCCGACGGCCGGCGGCCCCGTCGGGCCTCCGAGGAACATCGGGTTCAACGAAGCGTACGACATCATCTACAACATCTACCAGGCGGGGCGGTTCAACATCGGCTCGCGCTCGACGCGAGAGGAACGAAACCTCTATCTGGAAATCGCCGTCGCTGCCCTCCATTACGGCCATGGCCGGTGGAACCCCCGCGGACCGGATTCCAACTGGTGCATCAAGAACGGCGGCCCCGGCCGGCCGCAGTCCGACGATGTGATCGCGCGGTGCGACACGCGCGATGCGTGGGACCTGATCGGCGGCATCGGCGGCCCCAGCCCGGTCTGGGACTACCACTACCTGGGTCGGCTCCCGGGCGGACAGGCCGTGTATCCGCCCAGTGTGAATGCGCTCGGGTTGCTGCCGCAGTAGGAAAGGCAGAAGGCAAAAGGCAGAAGGAGCCGTTGGATGCGCGGGGGCAGTCGCCGGGTGCGGCTGCCCCCGCTTTTCGTGTACCCTCGCAGGTTGTGGCTGAGCCGTCCACCTTCTACAAGAGCTTCTCCGAGAAGAAGCTCACCACCTATGGCAGCGGGCGACGCGGCAAGATCGAGCGGCACCGCCTGGCGCTGCTCCACCGCTACGCGAAGGCGCCGGGCGAGATGTTCGAGATCGGGCCCGGACACGGGTCGCT
>CAZLBU010000143.1:0-401 GCA_964557815.1 uncultured Bifidobacteriaceae bacterium
CAGTACCTGGCGTGCGAGAAGGAGCTCGGGCTCGACCGCGAGCGGGTGAACGTGAACGGCGGCGCCATTGCGCTTGGCCACCCGCTGGGCGCCAGCGGCGCGCGCCTCCTGCTGACGCTGCTCCTCGAGCTTCGCCGTCGCGGGAAGAAGCACGGTGTGGCATCGGCCTGTATCGGCGGCGGCCAGGGCATCGCGATGATCGTCGAAGCCCTCTGATCATCTCGGGAGTGGACGGCGTTCGACAGTGGGCGGCGAAGGGACTGAACAGCGACGGGACCGTTGTCCTGTCCGCAGGCAGGGTGGGAGTGGACTGACATGGCGATCAAGACGGTAGGGGTATTGGGGTGCGGGTTGATGGGGGCGGGCGTGGCGCAGGTGTCGGCCGCGGCCGGCTTTCGAAC
>CAZLBU010000143.1:411-1633 GCA_964557815.1 uncultured Bifidobacteriaceae bacterium
AACTGGCAGATGTGGTGCTGATCGACATCCTCGACGGCGTGGCGAAGGGCAAGGTCACCGAGGAGGTCAAGGCCACCACGCTCGGCAACCTCTCCGGCACGACGACGTATGCGGATCTGAAGGACTGCGATCTCGTGATCGAGGCGATTGTCGAGAACGTCGACGTGAAGAAGCAGGCCTACGCGCAGGTGGAGTCCGTCGTGGGGCCGGCCTGCCTGATCGCGAGCAACACCTCGTCGCTGTGCGTGACGGAGCTGGCGGCCTCGACGAAGCGGCCCGACAAGTTCGGGGGCCTGCACTTCTTCAACCCGGTGCCGCTGATGAAGCTCGTCGAGGTCATCAAGGCGCTGTCGACGAGCCAGGAGACCTTCGACGCCCTCTTCGGCTTCGCGCAGGCGATAGGAAAGGAGCCCATCACCGCGCCCGATCGCGGCGGCTTCATCGTCAACCGGCTGCTGGTGCCGTATCTGCTCGATGCCATCCGGTGCCTCGAAGAGGGACTCGGCACCGTCGAGGACATCGACAAGGGCATGAAGCTCGGGTGCGGCTACCCGATGGGGCCGTTCACGCTGCTCGACTTCGTCGGGCTCGACACGACGTACTTCATCGCCAACATCCTGTTCGACGAGTTCCGCGAGACGCGCTTCGCGCCGCCGCCGCTGCTGAAGCGCATGGTGCTGGCGGGGTACCTGGGCAAGAAGTCCGGCCGCGGATTCCACAAGTACTGAGGGACGAAAAGAGACCACGAAGGAGACAACGCAGGTCGAGGCCACGAAGCCTCGGGACGCCCGGCTCCAGACCCAAGTCCCAAGTCCCAAGTCCCAAGTCCCAAGTCCCAAGTCCCAAGACTCGTTCGTGTCTCCGTGGTCTCTCTTCTCTTAGCGCGCGAGTCGCTTCAGCAGCGCCTGGGCCTGCTGCTTGAAGCGCCGGTCTTCCGGGGCCCAGTCGGGGTCGAGTGGCGCGTCGAGGGCGGCCTGGGCCTCGCGCCGGGCCTCGTCCCTGCGGCCGAGCGCGACGAGCGTTTCGGCGAGGAAGACGTGGGTGATGACGCTCTGCGGGTTGTAGGCGAGGGCCTTCCGCAGGTGCTCCTCTGATCGACGATCGCTCCCGCCGAAGAGCCCCGGGACCTTGAAGTACCAGCGGCCGAGCGCGCGATCGGCGGAACCGTGGAGGTACGACGGGTCGAGCGCGAGAACGCGTTCGAGCGCGTCGCGGATCGCGC
>CAZLBU010000143.1:1643-5775 GCA_964557815.1 uncultured Bifidobacteriaceae bacterium
CCGAACGACTCGGCCAGGGCGCCCATGTTGGCGGCCATCCAGAAGTGCCCCTCCGGCCGTCGCGGCTCGATCGCGGCCGCCGTTCGTCCCTCCGCGACGCCTTGCTCGAGAGCACCCTTGCGCTGTTCCGGCGGCAGGCCGTGCGTGCCCATCCAGTACCGGGCGCGCGCCAGCTTCCACGCCGATTCGAAGTCGCGCGGGTTGCCGGCAAGGCGTGTCGACCAGATCTCCACGGCCCGGCTGGCGCTGGCGGGCGACTCCCGATCCCGATAGAGTCGGTCGGGGTCCTCGGCGGGAACCTGGACGGCTGTCACGACATCCAATCCCGAGATGCCCATGACGACCGACGCCGTGCCGGGCCTTTCCGTTGCGCCGCCCACGCCGGGGCCGACGGAAACCGCCATATACAATACGAAGATGCAGCATCTCATCCAGCAGCTGCTGGTGCAGCTGGGAGAAGATCCGACGCGCGAGGGGCTGGTGAAGACCCCGAAGCGGGTGGAGACCGCGCTGCGGTTTCTGACGAGCGGATACGAAGCCGACATCGACTCGGTCCTGAACGACGCCCTGTTCAGCGTGGATTATAGCGAGATGGTCATCGTGCGGGACATCGACTTCTACTCCCTGTGCGAGCACCACCTGCTGCCGTTCTTCGGGAAGTGCCACGTCGCCTACATCCCCAACGGGCGCGTCATCGGCCTGAGCAAGATTCCCCGGCTGGTGGACATCTTCGCCCGCCGCCTGCAGCTGCAGGAGCGGATGACCAACCAGATCGCCGAAACCATCCGGGAGAAGATCGACCCGCTTGGCGTCGCTGTCGTGTGCGAGGGGACGCACCTCTGCATGGCCATGCGCGGCGTCGAGAAGCAGAACTCGTACACCGTCACGAGCGCGATGCTTGGCGCATTCCGGGACCACGCCCGCACGCGAATGGAGTTCCTCGAGCTGCTCAAGCTGCGGAATCCGAGCCTCACGCAGGCGCTGCTGCCGCTGCCGGCGCCGGTCACGCACCTGGAGGACTAGGGCACGAAGGTTCGAAGCACGGAAGTTCGAAGCACGGGAAGTTCGAAAGACGGCCGGTTCAAGGCACGCAGGTTCAAAGCACGTGGGGCAAGACGGCAGCGGTCCTTCAACCGTCAAGCATCGGGCGCACAGGTCGCAACGTTCGCGTTTGAGCCCAACGGACGAACCCTCAGGGGTTCGAACCCCCGTGCTTCGAACCGTCGTGCTTCGAACCCTCGTGGTTGAACCTCCGTGCCCGCGTCCCGCTATACTGGGTTCCGATGCGGCTGGTGGCGATAGCACTCATGCTCGCGTCGCTGGTGGCTCCGCCGGCTGGCGCGCAAACGAGGAAGACGACGCCGGCGAAGAAGAGCACGCCAGCGTCACGGCAGGCGCCCGCGAAGAAGGCCACGGCACAGCCGGCGCTCACGCGCGCGCAAGCCGAGCTCAGCTGCCCCTCGGAACTGGGCCTGGGCGTGGCCACCAAGCGCCGCTTCTGCGACGTGCTGGCTGGCCGGGAGCCTGCGGGTGGTGTCCTCGTCACCATCCCGCCGCACCGGGGACCGGTGACCCTCTCCTTCGAGCTTCACAATCGCCACACCTATTCCGAAGAGCTCGTGAAGGCCAAGCGGGCATTCCGCCAGTACACCGCGACCATTGGCGTGTTCACGATGGACAACACGCTCATCGACCGCGCGGCCATCCAGACCGAGTTCCGCACGGAGCGGGATCTGTACGATCGTGTCAGCGGCGGCGCGGGTCCTGGCGGCGTCAAGGCCGTCGCGCCGGCCGGGTCGGAGTTCATATCGATCGAGCTGCCCGCGGACGTCGGCGAACAGGTGAGCCTGGTCGGCGAGCGACTGACGGTGATCCGGCCGGACGGCACCGATACCTTCGTGTCGGAGGGGCGGCCCATCGCCACCATCAGCAATGTCATGGTCGAGTATCGCCCCGGCCCGCCTCCCCGCAAGGTCCCGACCAGAAAGCCGTGATCGCCCCGCTTCGGGGGTGTAGGATGGAAGTGTGGTCCCCGAAAGGACGGGCTGCCGTGCGCGCCTCCTACTTTGCAGCGGTACTCGCGGTGGTGGCCATCCCCACCGTCTGGGCCGCGACTGACGAACCCATCAAGCCCATCAAGCCGGCCGTGATCGTGCAGCCGGCACTGGTCGAGCTCGGCAAGAAGCTCTACTTCGATCCGCGCTTGTCCCGTTCCGGCTTCATCTCGTGCAACTCGTGCCACAACCTCAGCATGGGTGGCTCGGACAATCTGTCGACCTCGATCGGGCACAACTGGCAGAAAGGGCCCATCAACTCGCCGACGGTGCTCAACTCGGCGATGAACGTGGCGCAGTTCTGGGACGGGCGTGCCAAGACCCTGCAGGAGCAGGCCGCTGGCCCGATTGCCAACCCGGGTGAGATGGCCTTCACGCACGAGCTCGCCGTGGAGATGCTGGAGTCGATTCCGCAATACATGGTCGAGTTCGAGAAGGCCTTCGGCCCGGGGCCCCTGAGCATCGACAAGGTGACCAGGGCGATCGCGGCCTTCGAGGAAACCCTCGTGACGCCGAACTCGCGCTTCGACAAGTGGCTGGAAGGCGACCAGCAGGCCCTCACGTCTCAGGAGCACGAGGGGTACCAGCTGTTCAAGTCGAGCGGCTGCACGGCGTGCCATAACGGCCCGGCCGCCGGCGGCGCCTCGTTCCGCAAGATGGGCATCGTCGAGCCGTACCGGACCGACAACCCGGCGCTGGGGCGCGTGGCCGTCACCGGCCGCGACGCCGATCGGTTCAACTTCAAGGTGCCGACGCTTCGGAACGTGGAGCTCACCTACCCCTACTTCCACGATGGGGCCGCCAACACGCTCACGGAAGCCGTGGAGGTGATGGGGCGGATTCAGCTGGGCCGGAAGTACACGGCCGAGGAGAACGCGAAGATCGTCGCGTTCCTCAGGACGCTGACGGGGGACCAGCCACGGTTCGAGATCCCGCTGCTCCCACCCTCGTCTGACAGGACACCGCGGCCGAATCCGTTCACGGACCCGCCGCCGCGGTAAGATGCCTGGCATGAGCGCCAGATTCGGGTGTGCCGTTGCTGCCTGCGCGTTCCTGGCCGCCTGCGGCGGCGCTTCCGCGCCGCCCTTCCAGCCCGTGGCCGACGTCAAGCAGCTGATGGCCTCGGTCCTGGAGCCGGCTGCGGACGTCTACTGGGACGCCGTCGGCTCCATCGTTGACGAGAAAGGTGTGATGGAGTTCTCGCCGCAGTCGTCCGAGGAATGGGACAGCGCACGCAACAGCGCGTACGTCATTGCGGAATCGGGCAACCTGCTGATGATGAGCCCGCGCGCGAAGGACGCGGGCGAGTGGATGGGCCTATCGCGGGCCCTGGTGGACGTCGGGCAGAAGGCCGTCCGCGCGGCCGAGTCCCGTGACAAGAACGGCGTGTTCGATATCGGCGCCGAGGTCTACGACGCCTGCACCGCCTGCCACGCGAAGTACGCCGTGGAGCTGGTGCGGCCGGGCAGCTAGGCCTCGGTGCGCTCGCACCTTACGGGCGCCGCCCGTAGCCCGGCCTGAAGTGCGTGTGGCAGGCCACGCACGACTCGTAGAGCTGGTCGTTGAGGGCCTCCAGCCTGGCCACGTCCTTCGCCCGTGCGGCCTCGAGCGCCGCCCGACCGGCGTCGAGCAGCCGTCTCGCATCCTTCATCCACTGGTCCCGGCCCCGCGCCCGCTCGGGCATCATCAGCAGGTTGGCGGACTCGGCCAGCGTCAGAGTTTTCGCCTGCAGATCGCGCCATTCCGCGTCGGTCGCCGGCGTGCGCGTGGCGATGTAGAAGACGGCGTCGGACGTGGGCCGGAGGATCTGCACCATCAGCTCGCTGACGCTGCCCACCGGCTGGGGGACTGGAGCCTGGGCCACAGGTGTCGCCCCCAGGACGAGACACCCCGCGACGAACGAAAGGATGCTCCGCATGGGCTGGGAGTTTATACTCTCGCCCGTGTCCATCCTCGGCCTGCTCGAATGGGTGGCCGCCACGCCGTGGAGCGTGGCGCTCCACGAGTCGCTCTACATGTGGCCGCTCGTGGAGTCCACGCACGTCCTCAGCCTGGCCCTGTTCGTGGGCACGGCCATC
>CAZLBU010000143.1:5785-7187 GCA_964557815.1 uncultured Bifidobacteriaceae bacterium
GGCTTCTGGGTGTGGCCATGAAGCGCGTGCCGGTCTCCGCGGTGACGGGGCGCCTGCTGCCGTGGACCCGCCTGGGCTTCGTCGTGATGGTGGCGACCGGCCTGCTGCTGTTCTACGCGACCCCGGTCCGAAACTACCAGAACATCTTCTTCCGGCTGAAGATGATCCTGCTCGTGGTGGCAGGGATCAACGTCTGGCTGTTCCACTCGCGCATCCACGGGAGCGTGGCGGAGTGGGACCTGACGCTGCCCCCGCCCAGGGCCGCGCGCGTGGCGGCGGTGGTGTCCCTCGTCGCCTGGGCCATTGTCGTCGTCTCGGGACGGTTCATCGCCTACAACTGGTTCGACTGCGACATCCAGCCGCAGTCGGCCTTCGTCAACTGGGCCGCCGGCTGCGTGGTGCCGGAGTGACACCCGCGGAGCCCCGCCCGGGGTGGTGCCCGGGAGCCTCCTCATGATGCTGCCGCTCTTCGAGTGGTTCGAAGCCTCGGCGCTCGGCGATGCCGTGCGCACGTCGTTGTGGCTCTTCCCCGTGCTCGAGGCCATCCACCTGCTCGGGCTGTGCCTGCTGGGCGGGGCGGTCCTGCTGCTCGACCTGCGGATGCTGGGGCTGGGGCTGACGTCGCAGCGGATTGCCACGCTCGCGCGTGAAGCGCGACCCTGGCTGGTGGGCGGGATTGCCGTGATGCTGCTGACCGGCATCCCGCTCTTCCTGTCGGAAGCCATCAAGTGCTACTACAACCAGTCGTTCTGGGTGAAGATCCTCACCCTGCCGGTGGCGCTCGCCTTCACCTTCACGGTGCGCCAGCGGATGGCGACCGACGAGCGGCTCGACACGTCGATGCGCAGCCGTGCGCTGGCACTGGTCTCGCTCGGGCTCTGGTTCACGGTGGCCGCGGCCGGCCGGTGGATCGGCTTCTCGTGAGGGAAACGTTCGTGCCGCCTTCGCGGTCTCCGTGCCTTCGTGGTTTCCCTTGTCAGCGCCCGCCCGGTTTCCTGGTCGGGGGCTCGGTCGGGTCGCGGCCGTCGCGGGGGGCGCCGGTGCCCGACGAGCCCATGAAGATCTTGCGCCCGTCCGTGAACGTGACGTCGCGGCCGTTCGCGCGCTTCAACGAGTGGTCCTTGGTCTGGTAGCCATCCACGATGAGCTCGGTGCCATAGGTCAGCGAGTCGCGTGTGAGGCCCCGGCGCAGCAGGGTATTGGGCGTGCCGCCCTCCACCATCCACACCTCCTTGGTCCCGTCCGGCTTGGTGATCTCGATGTGAATCCAGGCATGCGGGTTCACCCATTCGAGCTTGACCACCTTGCCCTGGAGCCGGATCGGGGCATTCGGGTCGAACTCGGCGCCGAACGCGTGATGTCCCACGAGCGGCACGGTGGCCCCCGCCACCACGGCGCCGGC
>CAZLBU010000143.1:7197-7460 GCA_964557815.1 uncultured Bifidobacteriaceae bacterium
TGAGACTTCTTCTTCGCCGCCTCGCGCTCCTGTGCGCGCTCGCCGCTGAGCACGTTCGACAGGGCGTAATTCCCCTCGTGACAGGCGTACTCGAATACTAGGTCGTTCAGGGCCTTGAAGGGAAGCTCCCCGCTCCAGGGGCGGGTGAAGGTGGCCGGGTCCTCGATCGTGAACTGGGCGGCCTCGTGGGCAGGCGCGGCGGCCTCCTGTGGCGCCTCCGCCACCTCGGGCTCGGCCGGCTCCGTCTGAGGCGCCGGCGCGAC
>CAZLBU010000144.1:0-3403 GCA_964557815.1 uncultured Bifidobacteriaceae bacterium
GGGCATCGGCATCGGGGGGTGTTTCCGGGGGGGGGGGGGGGGGGCGGGCGGGTGCGGGCGGGTGCGAACGGGTGCGGGCGGGTGCGAACAGGTGCGGGTGAACTCGTGTCGCCAACGCCCACAGCGGCGTTGGAGCGAAGGTGTGTGCGGGCAGGGGCGAGGGTCGAAGCGTGCGGTCAGGCGCGAGACTGCCCGCCGGGCAGGTCGATCTCGAACACGGTCTCCACTCCTGGCGTGCTGCGCGCCGTCACCGTCGCCCCGTGCCGCTCGATGATGGCCTTGACGATGGAGAGGCCGAGGCCCGATCCAGTTTCGGCGCGCGACGGATCGGCCTTGTAGAAGCGATCGAAGATGTGCGGCAGGTGCTCGGGCGGGATGCCGCGGCCGGTGTCGGCCACGCGGAGCCAGGTGCGCCCGCCGTGTTGCTCGGCGCTGAGCGTCACGCGCCCGCCCGCGGGCGTGTGGCGCAGGGCGTTGGCGGCCAGGTTCTGCAGCGCCTGCTCCATCCTCCGCGGATCCGCCACGATGGCCATCTCCTCGTCCGGCAGGCGCACGTCAATGGTCACCTGCTTCTCTCGAGCGGCGTGCTCGTGCCGGGCCACCACCCGGTCGAAGAGCTCCGCGACCGGCACGTCCTCGGTCACGAGCGTCATGCCTGCGGCTTCGAAGCGGGCGAGATCCAGCAGGTCGCCCACCAGCCGCTCGATTCGCTCCACTTCCTCCTGGATGATGCGCACGTAGCGCTGGCCGTCCGGCGCCTGCGGGCCGAACTGCGGCAGGGTCAGGGTGTCGGCGTAGCCGCGGATGGCCGTGAGCGGCGTCATCAGCTCGTGTGAGACGTCGGCCAGCAGCTGTCGCCGGGCGCGGTCGGCCTCGGCCAGCTGGGTCTGGCGGGCGGCGAGGTCGTCGGCCATCTGGTTGAAGGCGTGCGCCACGGACGCCACTTCGTCCGCGCCGGTTGCGGGCGCCCGCGCGCGCAGGTCGCCCTCGCCGAAGCGTCGCGCAGCCTCCTCCAGCGCGCGCAGCTGCGCGTGGGCCGGGCGAAAGACCAGGAGCGCCGCCACCGCCGTGCCGCCCAGCAGAAGCAGGACGCCGCCGATCGCCAGCCATGGGCCAAGCTCCTCCGTGATGCGGCGCACGCCCACGGTGGGCGCCACGAACACGGTGGCCACGATCTCGCCCTTGAATCGCACCGGCGCGATCGCCATCCGGCGGCGGGCGAACATCGGCGGCGGGCCACCGAAGGCGCCCGGCGGTGGGGCGCCGCCTTCGCGGGGGATGCGCTCGCGCCCCATCCCTCGCGGCGCGCGCCTCCGGGCCTCGGCAAACCGCTCGATGCCCGGCGGGACCTCCTCGCCGGGTGGCCCGATGACGGCGCCATCCCGAAGGGCCACGAAGGCCGGCCGATGGAACTCGGCGAGGCGCCTCGTCGCGTACTGTCGGAGATCGAGCGCCGGGTCCTGCGCCAGCGCCGATTCGAATTCGTTGGCCACCAGCTCCGCGAAGTCCTGCCCGACGCGCTCGGGCTGTCCTCCTTCGGTCTGCACCGCGATCCAGACGAACGACGCGGCCTGCGCCACGAGCAGCACCGCCAGCAGGACGATGAAGCCCAGCGCAATGCGCCAGTAGAGACTGCGGTGCCAGCGTCGCTCAGACATCGGCGAACTTGTACCCGCTTCCCCAGATGGTCAGCACCAGCTTCGGCTCGGCGGGCGTGGCCTCCACGCGGCGACGGAGGCGCTTGACGAGCGTGTCCACGCTGCGCGGCGTGACGAAGGTCTGATCCGGCCACACCCGGGACAGCAACGCCTCTCGGCTGAACACGATGCCGGGATGCGACGCCAGCAGGTGGAGCAGGCGGAACTCCTGGGCGGTGAGCTCCACCTCGTGTCCGCGCACGCGGACGCGCCGCCGCGCCGGGTCGATCTCGATGCCGTGGACGCTGACGGGCCGCTCCGACAGCCCGCCGTTCTCGCCTGCGGCGGCGAGAATCTGCGACACGCGCGGCCGGCGGAGCAGCGCGCGCACGCGCGCCACCAGCTCGCGCACCCCGAACGGCTTGGCCAGGTAATCGTCCGCGCCGCTCTCGAGGCCCAGGACCTTGTCGCTCTCCTCGCGCCGTGCCGTCAGCATCAGCACGGGCACGTCCTGGTTCGGGCCGGACCGCCTGAGCGCCCGGCAGATGGAGATGCCGTCCACGCCGGGCAGCATGAGGTCCAAAACGATGAGATCGAATGGCGTGGTGGACACGCGGTCCAGCGCGTCGCGGCCGTCGCCCACGGCGGTGGTCGGCAGCCCTTCCAGGCCGAGGTGCAGGACGATGAGATCCCGGATGTGGGCGTCGTCCTCGACGATCAGCACGTGCGGCGGGATGCGGGATTCGGCGGTCACGGCAGGCGCGATCACTCTGGTACTACATACGACGAGGTCCCGGCACGCGCGGACCGCGCTGCCACAGATTTTTCACAGCCGGGCCATGCGCCCGTCACGTTCCTTCCGTCTCACCAAGCAGGGAGATGAAGGAGAACCCGCCTATGAAAACCTCGACTCGATTCCTGATTGCCGCCGGCCTCGTGGCCGTGACGGGCCTGGCCGTCGCCCCCATCTTCGCCCAGGACGGCCCGCCGCAGGGCCAGCCCCAGATGCGGCGCATGGGCCCTGGCGGGCCGGGTGGACCGGGCTTCGGGCCGGGCCGGGGCCGCGGACCGATGGGCCTGCTCGGCGAGCTCGGCCGGGGGTTCCGGCAGCTCGATCTGACCGATGCCCAGCGTGAGCAGATCCGCGGCATCGTCGACTCGCACCAGTCTGCGTTCAAGGAGATCGGCGATCGGCTGCGTGCGGCCCACCTGGGGATGGACGCGCTCGTCACCGCCGACACCGTGGACGAAGCGGCCATCCGTGCGAAGAGCGCGGAGGTGGCGGCGGTGCAGGCTGACGCGGCCGTGCTGCGGGCACGAGTCCACCAGGACGTGTTCAGCGTGCTCACCGCGGAGCAGCAGGCGAAGGCGAAGGAGCTGCGCGCGCAGAGGGAGACGCGCCAGAAGGAGGGCGCGCAGAACCCTCGTGAGCGCCGCCCGCGCCGGCAGGGCGCGCGGTAACCGGTCACCAGATCGCGCCGGGGCCACCCCGGGCCCCGGCGCCCTCGACGACGAACCGCGAGCACCCGAGAACCTCAGAACCCGAGAACCTCAGAACCCCAGAACCCCAGAACCCCAGAACCCCAGAACTCCAGAACTCCAGAACCTCCCAACCGGTGGGGTACGATGAGCTGACGCCCATGCGCAGACTCGTCCTCGCCACCAGCCTGGCCCTGATCATCACCGGTGCGATCTCGGCACAGGTGCGCCCCATCTACAACCGCGGCGCCGCCGGCCTGTCCCTGCTGCTCGGGCGGCTCCAGACC
>CAZLBU010000144.1:3413-7432 GCA_964557815.1 uncultured Bifidobacteriaceae bacterium
CACGGCCAGCGCGCTGCACACCGGCGCGCATCCCGACGACGAGGATTCGGCGCTCATCGCAACCCTGGCCCGCGGCGATCACGCGCGCGTGGCCTATCTCGCGCTCAACCGCGGCGAGGGCGGCCAGAACATCATCGGCACCGAGCTCTTCGAGGCGCTCGGCGTCATCCGCACCGAGGAACTGCTGCAGGCGCGGCGCCTTGACGGCGGCGAGCAGTTCTTCACGCGGACGATGGACTACGGGTTCTCGAAGACGCTCGAGGAGGCCGGCCGGAAGTGGGGCACGCGCGAGGTGCTGGGCGACATGGTCCGGATCCTCCGGCAGTACCGGCCCCTCGTCGTCGCGTCGCGCTTCAGCGGCACGCCGGCCGACGGCCACGGTCAGCACCAGCTGGCGGGATCGCTCACGCCGCTGGCGTTCGCGGCCGCGGCGGATCCTTCGCAGTTCCCCGAGCAGATTGCGGACGGGCTGCGCCCCTGGCAGGCGAAGAAGCTCTACGTGGGCCAGCTCTTCCGGCCCGACCCCAAGGCGCCGCCCACGACGGAGATCGCGACGGGCCGACTCGATCCCGTCATCGGGCGGTCGTACGCGGAGATCGCGTTCGAGGGCCGCAGCCAGCACAAGTCGCAGGAGATGGGCGCCATCGAGCTGATGGGGCCGCAGCGCTCGCTGCTGCGCCTCGTCGCGAATCACACGAGCGCGCCGGGCACGGGCGAGACGAGCCTGTTCACGGGAATCGATACCTCGGTGCCGGGCCTGGCGGCTCTGGCGGGACTGCCCGATGGCTCGCTTAAGGGGGAGCTGGCGGCGATGGACGCGGCGGCAAAGGAGGCGTCGCGCCAGTACGATGCGCGCACACCCTCAACCATCGTGCCGGCCCTGGCGCGTGGGCTCGCGGCCACGCGGGCCGCACGGGCCGCGGCACGAGCGTTGCCGGCGCCGGCCGACGCGAAGGCCGAGGCTGATTTCCTGCTGGCGTTCAAGGAGGGGGATTTCACCGAGGCGCTCGCCGCGGCGGCGGGTCTGGCCCTGGATCCGCTGGCCAACGCCGAGACGCTCACGCCCGGCGACGCGGTCGTCGTGGACGTGCGCGCATTCGCGGCGGATCCGTCGGCAGTCCGGCTCGGCACGCCGCGCGTGACGGGCCCGACCGAATGGACGATTGAGCCGGCGCCGCGGCCGGAGGACAACGACGCGGACAACCCGTTCGCCCGCTTCTTCCGCGAGTCGCCCACCGCGTCCACGACGTTTCGCGCAGAGGCGCCAGCCGATGCGCCGCTGACCCAGCCCTACTGGCTGGTGCAGCCGCGCAAGGGCGACGTGTTCGCGTGGCCCGCCGGCTCGCCAAAGGGCGCGCCGGTCGCCGAACCGCTGCTCACCGCGCACCTGCCCGTGGAGATCGCTGGCGTGTCGTTCGAGCTCGCGCGGCCGGTCGAGTATCGGTACGCGGATCGCATCCGCGGCGAGATCCGGCGCCAGGTGGCCGTGGTGCCGGCGGTGGCCGTCGGCCTCGATTCCCGCCTCATGGTCGTGCCGTCGGGCGGCGCGGCCGATCCGCGCTCGGTCGTGGTGCGCGTCTCGAGCCAGGCGAAGACTGACGTGAACGGCACGGTGGCGCTCGGCGTGCCACGCGGGTGGACCTCGGTGCCGGCACAGGCGGCAGTGACGCTGAAGCCGGGGGAGCGCACGGCCACGAGCTTCACCGTCACGCCGCCCACGCCGGTTCCGGCGGGGTCTTTCGAGATCGCCGCGCACGTGGAGGTGGACGGCACGCGCTACACGCAGGATCTGCAGACCATCGCCTACCCGCACATCCAGACGCACCGGCTCTATGCCCCGGCGTCGGTCCGCGTCCAGGCGTTCGACCTGCACGTGGCGCCGGTCACGGTGGGCTACATCATGGGCAGCGGCGACCAGGTGCCGGACGCCATCCGCCGCCTCGGGCTGCCGGTCACGCTCATCGACGCGGCCATGCTCGCCACCGGCGATCTCTCCCGGTTCGGCACCATTGTCGTCGGCGTGCGAGCCTCGGAGGCGCGGCCCGACTTCGTTGCCGCCACGGCCCGCCTGCGGGAGTACGTGGAAGGTGGCGGCACGCTGGTGGTGCAGTACCAGCAGACCGACTATGCCACGCGGGGGCTCGCACCGTTCCCCGGCCAGATCGGCGCGCGGGTCACCGACGAGACCGCCCCGGTGCGCATCCTGCGGCCGGACCACCCACGGTTTCGATTCCCGAATGCGATCGGCCCGGCAGACTTCGAGGGATGGGTGCAGGAGCGCAATCTCTACGGCTTCTCGAAATTCGACCCGCGCTACACCCCGCTCCTCGAGTCGGGCGACCCGAACGAGCCCGTGAACAACGGCGGCGAGCTCTACGCGGAGATCGGCAAGGGGCGCTACGTCTACACGTCGTACGCGTGGTTCAGGCAGCTCCCGGCCGGCGTGCCTGGTGCGTACCGGCTGTTCGCGAACCTGCTCAGCTTGTCGAAGGCGCCGCGGTAGATGCGGAACGCGGGACTTGGGACTTGGGACTTGGGACTTGGGTCTTGGGACTTGGGAGGGCTTGAGGCTTGGGGGCTTGAAACCTGACTTCCTACTTCGCCCGCAGCAGGCGCAGGCCATTCAGGGTGACGGCGACGGTGGCGCCGGTGTCGGCGAGGACAGCGAGCCAGAGCGGCGCAGCGCCCATGACGGCCGACACGAGAAAGGCGAGCTTCGTGAGGAGCGCGAGCGTGACGTTCTGCCGGATGACGCCCAGGGCGCGGCGGGCGTGCGTGCCGGCGAAGGTCCCGCCACCGGCGGCGGCGCCGGGCATGAGCACGACGTCCTGACGGGCGAGCGCGCCCGGCGTGTCGGCGGCGGCGCGTTCCAGCGCCAGGCCCCCCTTGAACAGCACGCCGCGTCTCGCGGCGGACGTGACGGCGGCGACGACCGTCACCGGCGTGGAGATGACCAGCGCGCACGGGCACGCCAGCACGAGGAAGATGAGGCCGCGGTAGAACCACGTGCCCCACGCGCCATCGAATAGGGGCGGCACGACGACCAGCGTCAGCGCGGCCGAGGTCACGAGCGGCGTGTAGACGGCGGCGAAGCGCTCGATCCAGCGCTCAACGCCCGCGGCCGTGCGGTGGCCGTCCTCACCCCACCCCGGCTCGTGGCCCACGAGTTCGCTCACGGCAACGCGCGCGCGCTCGATGCTCCACGCCTCCATCAGGTGGGCGAGCGCGAACAGGCACGCCACGGCGGCCCCCTCCGCCCACTGCCCCACCGCCGCCGCGCCCAGCGCCGACACCGACACCAGCACGTGCATGTCGAGCCGGAGATAGCGCAGCGACACGAGCGCGCGCGGCAGCACCGGCGCCAGCCCCAGGATGATGGACGCCGCGTAGGCAGCCACCGAGCCGATCGGCCGCGCATGGGCGGACCCGCCGCCCGCCGGACCGTGGTCGTGGCCCACCAGGGCCTCGACCCACGTATCGGCCTGCCACGCGTCCAGCGCCCAGCCCGTGAGCATCAGGGCGCCGCTCGCCACCGCCCACAGCCACGTCCGGTCGGGATGCACGGGCGCCTGGCCGTGCGCGTGGTGATCGTCGTGCACGTGCTCGCCGTGCGCGTGCGCGTGCACGCGAAGCCCCGTCCGGCTCACGCGCGCGATGATCTCGTCTGGATGCAGCAGCGCCGGGTCGTACGACACGCTCACCTGCCGGCCGACGAGATCGAACTCGATGTTGAGGATGCCGGGGACGTCCAGCACGTGCCGGATGAGCGACGCCTCGTCCGCGCAGTCCATGCCGCGAACGTGGAGACGCAACTCAGATCGGGCAGCAGAGGCCGCAGAGGACGCAGATGACACAGATGAACCTTGGCCAGCGATACGGCCTAAAGACTTCAAGCCCCAGGACTTCAAGACCTCAAGACTTCAAGACCTCAAGCCCCCAAGCCCCCAAGACCTCAAGACCCCAGGACCTCAACCCCAAGCCCCAAGTCCCAAGTCCCAAGCCCCAAGCCCCAAGCCCCA
>CAZLBU010000145.1:0-7414 GCA_964557815.1 uncultured Bifidobacteriaceae bacterium
GACGCGGTGGTCCAGCCCCTGCTCGATGACGAGGGGCTCGAGCTGGCCACCGCGTGCCGGCCCCTGGACTCGGCCGAGGAGTACGCGAGCCCTGCCGTGGTGAAGGTGGTGCGCGACCTGAGCGGGCGCGCGCTGTACTTCTCGCGGGCGCCCATCCCGCACGCGCGGGACGGCGGGGCCTCCTTCCCGGCGATGGCCCGCGCGCACCTGGGGCTCTATGCCTACCGCCGCGACGTGCTGGTCCGCCTGGCGGCGCTTCCGGCCGCGGAGCTCGAGCGCCTCGAATCGCTGGAGCAGCTTCGTGCGCTGGCGCACGGCATCGGCATTTTCGTCGTCGAGACCCGGCATCATTCCATCGGGGTGGACACTCCCGAAGACCTGGCGCACGTCCGCCAGCGGCTGCTGACCGAATCGAGAAGCTGAGACCGACCATGGAAACTACGAAGCGACCGACCAAGTACATCTTCGTCACCGGGGGCGTGGTGTCATCCCTGGGCAAGGGCCTGGCCGCCGCCTCGATTGGCGCGCTGCTCGAGGGGCACGGGTACAAGGTGACCCTGCAGAAGTTCGACCCCTACATCAACGTCGACCCGGGCACGATGAGCCCGTACCAGCACGGCGAGGTCTACGTCACCGACGACGGGGCGGAAACCGACCTGGACCTCGGGCACTACGAGCGCTTCACGAGCATGACCACGACGCGCAACAACAACTGGACCACCGGCAAGATCTACATGTCGGTGATCCAGAAGGAGCGGCGCGGCGACTACCTGGGGCGCACCGTCCAGGTCATTCCGCACATCACCAACGAGATCAAGGACTGCATCCGTGCCGTCGGGCGGGACGTGGACGTGGTGCTGGTGGAGATCGGCGGGACGGTCGGCGACATCGAGAGCCTGCCCTTCCTCGAGGCCATCCGCCAGTTCCGGCAGGATGTCGGCCGCGAGAACACCGCTTACGTTCACTTGACGCTCGTGCCGTACATCGGCACGGCCGGCGAGCTCAAGACCAAGCCCACGCAGCACAGCGTCCGGGACCTCCGCTCCATCGGCATCCAGCCCGACGTGCTGCTCTGCCGCACCGATCGCCAGCTGCCCCGTGACATCAAGCAGAAGATCGGGCTGTTCTGCGATGTGGCCGAGGAAGCGGTCATCACCGCCCGCGACGTGCAGACCATCTACGAGGTGCCGCTGGCGCTCCAGGAGGAGGGGCTGGATCGCGTCCTCCTGAAGCTGCTGGGCCTGCCGCCCACCGAGCCGCACATGGCGGCGTGGGAGGAACTGGTCGATCGCATCAAGAACCCGTCGGATGACATCACCATCCACGTGGTCGGCAAGTACACGGGGTACGAGGACTCGTACAAGTCGCTGAACGAGGCGCTCTACCACGGGGGGTTCGCCAACCGCGCCCGCATCAGCATCCAGTGGGTGGAGTCGGAGGCGCTCGAGCAGGAGGGCGGCACGCGGCTGCTCGAAGGCGCGCACGCCGTGCTCGTGCCCGGCGGCTTTGGCTCGCGCGGCACCCGCGGCATGATGAAGGCGGCGGAGTACGCGCGCACGCGCGGGCTCCCCTACTTCGGCATCTGCTACGGCTTCCAGTGGGCGACCGTGGAGTTCGCGCGGAACGTCTGTGGCCTGGACGGCGCGGACTCGACGGAAGTGGACGAGTCGGCTCCGCACAAGGTCATCTACAAGCTGCGCGATCTGCTGGGCGTGGACGAACTGGGCGGCACGATGCGCCTGGGCCGCTATGCGTGCGAGCTGGCCGAGGGATCCCTTGCCCGGAGGATCTACGGTGCGTCCCTCATCCACGAACGGCACCGCCACCGCTTCGAGTTCAACACCCTGTACGAGCCCGTGCTCGCCGAGAAGGGCATGCGCATCTCAGGCCGGTCTCCCGACGGCAAGTTCGTGGAGATTGCCGAACTCCCCGCGCACCCCTGGTTCGTCGCCGTGCAGTTCCACCCCGAGTTCCAGTCGCGTCCGCTGAAGCCGCACCCGCTGTTTGCGAGCTTCGTCGAGGCCGCGCTGCGCCAGAAGCGCGGCGCCCAGTCGCCCGCCCCGTCCGTGGCCTCGCATGGCTGAGGCCTCCCCGATCGCCGTCGTCCCGGCGGGCGACGTGTGGTTCGGCCCCGGTCACCCGCTGGGGTTCATCCTCGGCCCGTGCGTCATCGAGAGCGAGGCCCACGCCGTCGACATCGGGCTCGAGCTGTCAGCCGTCGCGCGCCGGACCGGCTTTCCCGTGGTCTTCAAGGCATCCTACGACAAGGCCAATCGGACCTCCCTCGCCTCCTACCGTGGGCCGGGGCTCGTCGAGGGCCTTCGGATCCTGGCGGCTGTGAAGGCACGCACGGGGCTCCCAATCCTGACCGACATCCACGAGCCCGGGCATGCGGCGCCAGCCGCCGAGGTCGCCGACGTCCTCCAGATCCCGGCCTTCCTCTGCCGCCAGACCGACCTGCTGGTGGCCGCGGCCCGGACCGGCCGGACCGTGAACGTGAAGAAGGGCCAGTTCCTGGCCCCGAAGGACATGCGCCACGTCGTGGCCAAGCTCACGGACTCGGGCACCTCGCGTATCCTGCTCACGGAGCGGGGCACGTCCTTCGGCTACAACAACCTGGTCGTGGATATGCGCGGCCTGCCAATGCTGCGCGAACTGGGTTTCCCGGTCGTCTTCGACGTCACGCACAGCCTCCAGCTGCCCGGCGCGGGCGACGGCGTGACCGCCGGCCTCGCCGAGTACATCCAGCCCCTGGCACAGGCGGGCGTGGGTGCCGGGGTGGATGGCATCTTCATGGAAGTTCACGAGAACCCGGCCCGGGCGCGGAGCGACGCGGCCAACGCGCTCCGGCTGGACCTGGTCGAGCCGCTCCTCCACCGGCTCGTGGCCATCGACAGAATCGTGAACCGCAGATGACGCAGATGGCGCTGAGGGAAGAGCCGTGGTTGACGTGACGCTCGCGCACAAGGTGCTGCAGACCGAGGCCGCCGCGATCATGGCGCTCATCGACCGCATCGACGGGCGCTTCTCGCGCGCCGTGGAGGTCGTGCGTGACTGCCGCGGGCGCGTCATCCTCACTGGCATGGGGAAGAGCGGCATCATCTGCCGGAAGATTGCCGCCACGCTGTCGAGCACCGGCACGCCCGCCTTCTTCCTGCACCCGGCCGAAGCCGTGCACGGGGACCTGGGCGTCCTGCAATCCGAGGACGTGATCATCGCCCTGTCGTACAGCGGCGAGACCGAGGAGCTGACCCGCGTCCTCGAAACCATCAAGCGCCTCGGCGCCACCCTCATCGCCATCACGGGCGATCCCGCATCCACGCTCGCGCAGGCCGCCGACGTCTCGCTCGACTGCCACGTGTCCGAGGAAGCCTGCCCCATGAACCTCGTCCCGACGGCCTCGACGACGGCTGCCCTCGCGCTGGGCGACGCGCTGGCGATGACCGTCCTGGTCGAGAAGGGCTTCAGGCCCGAGGACTTCGCCAACCTGCATCCCGGCGGCAAGCTCGGCAAGCGGCTGATGCGCGCCCGCCAGTTGATGCACGCCGGCGACGGGCTGCCCGTCGTGCGGCTCGACACTCCGATGCGCGACATCATCTACACGATGTCGAGCAAGGGCCTCGGCATGACCGCCGTCCTGGACCGCGACGGGCGGCTCGCCGGCATCATCACCGACGGGGACCTCCGCCGCACGATGGCCGTCACGCCCGACATCCAGAACCTGGTGGCACGCGACGTGATGACCGGCAATCCCGTCACCATCTTGCCCGAGACGCTGGCCGTCGAGGCGCTGGCGCTGCTCGAGCGCCGGAAGATCACCTCGGTCGTCGTCATCGACGCCGATCGTCGCGTGGAGGGCGTGCTGCACCTGCACGACCTCTGGCGCACCGGGATGGTGTAGGCGGAGCCCCCAGTGGACGTCGGCGCCTACCTTCCCCTCATCGCCGCGCTGATCGCGCTCCTGTTGGGCCTGGCCATCGGCAAGGCCTGGGAGCGCTACAAGCTCCGCGATGGCCGATGGATCGATCGTCGCAAGGCGCGGGACTCGCAGCACTACGTGCTGGGGCTGAACTTCCTCGTCTCGAACCAGATCGACCTGGCCATCGAGGAACTGAGCCGCGCGGCACGGGTGGATGCCGACGCGCTCGAAATCCACATGATCCTCGGCAACGTCTACCGCGAGCGCGGCCAGGTGTCGCGGGCCATCCAGGTGCACCAGGCCCTGCTGCAGCGGCCCAAGCTCACGCGCCTCGAGCACAGCTACGTGCTGCTCTGTCTCGGCCTCGACTACAAGCGGGGCGGGTTCGTGGATCGCGCGCTCGAGGCCTTCAAGGAGACCCTGCGGCTCGCGCCAGACAATCCGTACGCACTGCTGTACCTGGAGAAGCTGCACGAGGAGCAGCACCAGTGGGCCGAGGCGTACCGCATCCGCCGCCAGCTGGTCGAGTTGAGCGGACCAGACACGCAGCCCAAGAACCAGGCCATCCTCGGATTCCTCGAGAACGCGCTCGGCAGCGACGCGTTGAAGGAGGACCGCCGTGCGGACGCCGCGAGGCACTTCGAGTCGGCGATCACGCACGACGCCGCCACCACGCCCGCCTACCTCAACCTCGGGGACGTCCGCCTTCACGCGGGCGACGTGGCCGGCGCCATCGCCGCGTGGAGCCAGCTCATCGACGTCGCCCCCGAGCGGGCCCACCTGGCCCTGGCGCGCCTCGAGCAGCTCCACGAGCGCGAGGGTGCCCCGCAACGGTTCGTCGAGCGGTGCCGGGCGTTCATCGCCAGCCGGCCACACGACTGGCGGGTGCGCCTGATGCTGGGCGCACACTTGACGCGGCAGGGCCAGGCCCCTGCCGCGTTCGACCTGCTGCTGGAGGCCCTGGACCAGAATCCGCACGGCCTCACGGTCCACCAGGCGATCTGGGCCACACTCCTGCAACTCGACCTGGCCCGGCCCTTGGTCCAACGGTACATCGAGGCTGCCAGGGGCGCGGTGTTCTTCCTCGATCCGCACGTGTGCCTGAAGTGCCACTACCGCAGCACGGAGCTGCTCTGGCAGTGCCCGCATTGCCACGAGTGGAACTCGTTCGTCGAAGAGCGCATGGCCGCCGCACGCCAGGCGTCGGCCGAGCTCTGACGCGGCGGACGGAAGCGCGCCTCCAGGGGCGACGCGTGACCGATGGTTAGGTCCGCGAGGCGCGGTCGTGCAACGCGGCGAGCACGGCGTCCACCGCGGCGTCAGTGGCTGCAAACGAACCGCTCGTGTCGATGACGTAATCGGCTCGGCCCACCTTCTCCGCGATCGGCAGCTGCGCCGCCAGTCGCTGGAGGGCCTCTTCCCTGCTCACACCGTCGCGGGCGACCACTCGTGCCACCTGCATTTCCGGGGGACAGGCGGCCACCACAATGATGTCGAATGCCTCTCCGCGATTCGTCTCGAACAGCAGGGGGATGTCGGCGACGGCAAACGGCGTGTTCCTGGGCAGGGATTCGTAGAACCGATCGATCGCCGCCCGCACCGCGGGGTGCACGATCGCCTCGAGCGCCTGCCTCGCGCCGGGGTCGGAGAATACGATGCTGGCCAGGCGAGCGCGATCCAGGGGGCCATCGTGCCCGAGGACGCCGGCCCCGAACCGCTCCGCAATGGCCTTCAGCCCGGGGGTGCCCGGGGCCACGGCCTCGCGTGCCAGCACATCGGCATCGACGACCGGGACGCCGGCCGCCCGCATGCGGCGCGCGACGTAGCTCTTGCCGGTGGCGATGCCGCCGGTCAGCGCCACGCGAAGCATCAGAGGGGTGCCCGGGCCCGCAACTCCGCCGCGGTGACTGTGTTCCGCAGCACCATGGCGATGGTCAGGGGCCCGACCCCTCCCGGCACGGGAGTGAGCGCACCGGCCACCGCCTCCACGTCGGGGTGCACGTCGCCGATGAGCACGCTGCCCTTCTCGGCGAACTGCCGGCGCTTGGCGCTGCCCTCGGGAAAGAACCGCTGCACCTCGGCCTCGCCGGCGAGGCGGTTGATGCCGACGTCGATGACGGTGGCGCCCGGCTTCACGAAGTCCGCCGTCACGAACCCGGGACGGCCGATGGCCGCTACCAGGACGTCGGCCGTGCGGCACACGGCCGGAAGATCGACCGTTCGAGAATGACAGATCGTGACCGTGGCGTCCCTGTGCAGCAGCAGCAACGCCATGGGCTTGCCCACGATGTCGCTGCGGCCGATGACCACGGCGTGCTTGCCACCTAGCGGGATGCCCTCCCGGTCCAGCAGCTCCGCGCATCCAAGGGGCGTGCACGCCACGAGCGCCGGTCGCTTCTGCACCAGCCGGCCGACGTTGACGGGGTGAAAGCCGTCTACGTCCTTGGCCGGGTCCACGGCGTCGAAGACGCGCTGCTCGGCGTCCTCGCCCATGCCTCCTGGAAGCGGCGACTGGACCAGGATGCCGTCGAAGTCGTCGTCCTGGTTGAGCCTCTGGACGAGCGACAGGGCCTCGTCCACCGAGGCCGTCTCGGGCAGGCGGAACAACTCGCCGCGGCACCCGTGCTGCGCCACGGTGGAGATCTTGTTCCGGACGTAGATCTCGGAGGCCGGGTTGCTGCCGGCGAGGACCACGGCCAGCCCCGGGGGTCTCCCGTGCAGGTCCGTGAATCGCTCGACGCGTGGTTCGAGCTCGGCGCGCATGCGCGCCGCCCACGCCGTCCCGTCCAGCCGCCGCGCCGCCATCCCCGACTCGCCGCCTACTTCTCGCCCGACGCCTTCGTGAGCCCGAAGCCGACGGCCCAGACCGCGATGGATACGGCCAGCAGCCGCAGGCCGAACGCATCGGCCTGCTCGGCGGTGACGCCGATCTCGTGCCACTTGGCGAGCGTCTCGGTCGTGATGCCGAGTTCGGTCATGAATCCGAGTGCGGTGATGGCCGCCGCGTTGAAGATGAGCAGCAGCCCGAGGATGGTGATGAAGTTCGCCAGGCCCTGCAGCGGCGTCCGCCTCTGCGCCTCTGCCTCGCTGGCGAGCGGGCTGTGCGTGCGGCCGTAGAACCAGTAGATGAGGAGGCCGATGTCGAGCCACACGAGGAACCGCACCCAGGTGAGCACCGGGAGGCTCAGCATCAGGTAGGCGCACGAGAGGATGCCGAGCACCGGGAAGACCGGACCCAAGGGCACCTTGAACGGGCGCTTGGCGTCGGGCCGTGTCTGCCGCAGCCGGAGCACCGCGGCGCACACCACCACGAACGCGAAGAGCGTCCCGATGGAGGTCATCTCGCCCACGACCTGGATCTGCGTGAGCCCGGCGACCAGGGCGACCGCGACGCACGTGATGATCGTGGTGATGTAGGGGGTGCCGAACTTCGGGTGCACCTTGCTCACGCCCTGCGGCAGCAGGCGGTCGCGGCTCATCGCGAAGAAGATGCGC
>CAZLBU010000146.1:0-5637 GCA_964557815.1 uncultured Bifidobacteriaceae bacterium
GTCGCGCGCACGTCGATGGGCAAAGCCAGCGCCGGCAGGTCGCCCCGCAGGTGCTGGACAATGGCCTGGACCCAGTCGTGGCGGGCCTGCTCGCCCTCCCGGATCTCGGCCGCGCGGTACTCCTGTCTCAGGTCCCGCGCCAGCTGCTCGTCCGAGTCACCAATCTTCACCGCGCACACGCCGCTCGCGGTGGTCGCCACCAGCAGGCGGCCAAGCGGGCAGGGCACGATGGAGTACGCCACTTGCATGCCCGCGCCGCCCCGTCGATACACCGACGGCGGCATCCCGCGCGTGGCGGCGCTCTCGTACACGCGGCTCGGCGAGCCGTAGCCGGCCGCGTAGATGGCCGTCGTCACGTCTTCTCCGCGGCGAAGGCCGGCCCGCAGCCGGCGAGCCCGGCACGCGGCCTGGAACTCCCGCGGCGAGACCCCGACCAGCGCCTTGAAGCGGCGCTGCAGGTGCGAGGGACTCATCGACGCCAGGCGTCCCAGCCGAGCCAGCGTCACCGGCTCGTCCACGTGGGCAGCCAGGTAGGCCGACACGCGGCGCACCGCGTCCATCCCGGGCACGCCGGCATCCACCGCGTCCGGTGTGCAGCGCCGGCAGGGGCGAAACCCCTCCGCCCGCGCCGCCGCCGGGGTGTCGAAGAATCGCACGCGATCGGCACGCGGTCGACGGCTGGGGCAGCTCGGCCGGCAGTACACGCCGGTCGAGGTGACCCCGTACACGAACGAGCCGTCGGCGCCCGCATCGCGCCCCGCCAGCGCCTTCCACCGTGGATCGAGTCCCGTCTCCTGCGCCATGTCGACGAGTTCATGCTGCATCATGAGGGGCACGATACGCCACCGCGAAGGCACCCGACGATCCGGGGATTGCGGGCAGAGTAGGCGGAACCCGCCGCGCCGAATCGAAGCCCGCCCCTCGCGATCCAAAGCGCGGGTGAAGGCGCGATAATCGTTTCAGCATGAAGACGCTGCTCCGCGTGGCCCTGGCGCTCGTCGCGCTCGTGCTCGTCGTCGCGATCGCCGGCGGATGCTACGCGCGTTCGCGACTCCGCGCAAGCCTGCCGGTGGTGGAGGGCACGCGCACCGTCGCCGGGCTCTCGGCGCCAGTGACCGTCGCACGCGATGCCCTCGGCGTGCCGGCCATCGACGGCGCGACCCGCGAGGACGTCGCGCGTGCGCTTGGTTTCCTCCACGCGCAGGATCGGTTCTTCCAGATGGATCTCCAGCGTCGCCAACCGGCCGGTGAGCTGAGCGCGCTCGTCGGCGAGCGCGCCTTCGAGGCCGACGCCGAGATGCGCGTGCACCGCTTCCGGCGCGTCGCCGAGGAAGCCTACGCGCGCACCGCTCCGGAGTGGAGGGCCATCCTCGACGCGTACACGGCCGGGGTCAACGCGGGATTGACCGGACTCGGCGCGCCACCCTTCGAGTACCTGCTGCTCGGCACGGCGCCTGAGCCGTGGAAGCCGGAGGACTCCATCCTCACGGTGCTCGCGATGTTCCAGTCGCTGCAGGGTCGCCAGGCCAGCTTCGAGCGGACGAACCAGCAGCTGCGCGATGCACTGCCCGAGCCGATGTTCCGCTTCCTCGCAGCCACGGGGTCTGCCTGGGAGGCTCCGGCGCAAGGCGAGCCGCTTGCGCGCCCGCCGGTCCCGGGCCCGGACGTCCTGGATCTCCGAACACCCGGCGCGTCGTCCCGGCCCGCGGCCTCGATCCATCCCACGGCGCCGCGAAAGGACCCGGCCTGCGGGCCACTCGCGTGGCCGTCGCGCGTCGCGCTCACCTGCGACGAGGCCGCCACCCTCGGCTCGAACAACTGGGCCGTGGATGGGGCGCGCAGCGCGACCGGCGCGGCGCTGCTCGCCAACGACATGCACCTGGGCATCTCGGTGCCGAACATCTGGTATCGCGCGTCCATGGCGTTTCCCGATCCGGCGGATCCGCTCGCCCGCACGCGGCTGGTCGGCGTCACGCTGCCCGGCCTCCCCGGCATCGTCGTCGGCAGCAACGGCTTCGTGGCGTGGGGCTTCACCAACACCGGCGGCGACTGGAGCGATCTCGTGCGCATCGAACCGGACGCGCGCGATCCCGCCCTCTATCTCTCGCCGGATGGGCCGCGGCCGTTCCACGTGTCCGACGAAGCCATTGCGGTCAAGGATGCGCCAGCCCGTTCCCTCATCGTGCGCACCACCATCTGGGGGCCCATCGTCTGGAAGGACAGCAGCGGCCGGGAGTACGCGCAGCGGTGGGTGGCGCACGACCCCGACGTGCTGTCGAGCGACCTCACGCGCCCGGAGCGGACCCGGAACGTGGACGAAGCGCTCGTGGCCGTGGCGGGGCTCGGCATCCCCAACCAGAACGTGGCCATCGCCGATCGCACGGGCCGGATTGCCTGGACCGTGGGTGGCGCCATTCCCCGGCGCCGCGGCCTCGACGGCTTCACCTCCGAGTCGTGGGCGGACGGGTCGAGGGCCTGGGACGGCTACCTGCAGCCCGCCGAGTTCCCGCGCATCGTGGATCCAGGGAGCGGCCGCATCTGGACCGCCAACGCGCCGGTGGTGGATGGCGCGATGCTCGGCATCATCGGCGACGGCGGCTACGCGGAAGGCATCCGCGCGCGGATCATCCGCGATCGGCTGATGTCCATCGAGCGCGCCACGGCCAACCAGATGCTCGACGTGCAGATGGACGACTCCGCCCTGTTCCTGGATCGCTGGCGCACGCTCGCGCTGACGACGCTCGACTCCCGGGCCGCGACCGGCAGCAGCGACTCGCTGCAGGGGTCGCGCGCCGAGTTTCGCCGGCTGCTCGAATCCACGTGGACGGGCAGGGCCTCGCCCGATTCGGTGGCGTACAGGCTGGTGCGCACCTTCCGCGGGCAGGTCGTCCGCGTCGTGCTGGGGTTCGTGACGGCGCCAGCGCTGGCGAAGGATCCGTCGTTCGAGCACGCGCGGCTGCTCAGGCCCGAGGGACCGGTCTGGCAGCTGGTCACCGAGCGGCCGTTCCACCTGCTCGAGAGCCGCTATGCGTCCTGGGACGAGCTGCTGCTGGGCGCCATCGACGCGGCCATCGTCGAGCTGACGGACGACGGTCGCTCGCTCGACAGCCGGACGTGGGGAGAGGCGAACCGCGCGCAGATTGCGCACCCGCTGGCTTCGGCCGTCCCGGTCCTCGGCCGCTGGCTGGTGATGCCGGAGGATCCCCTCCCGGGCGACGTGTTCACGCCGCGCGCACACTCGCCGCGGACCGGGCCATCCGAGCGCATGGTGGTTTCCCCGGGGCGCGAGGAAGAGGGGATCCTGCACATGCCCACGGGCCAGAGTGCGCACCCGCTCTCGCCGCACTTCGACGACATGCACCGGGCATGGCTCGCAGGCCAGCCCGTGCCGCTCCTCCCGGGCGCGCCCCGGCACACGCTGACGCTGACGCCGTAGCGCCCCGCCCCGATTACGATCCTGTTCGGTCGCGTTCGGAAGTCGCACACAATCCCCGCCAAAAACCGACTCGTCTCATCGCCGCCGCGCCCGGCGCGATCCTTGCTCAGTGCCGCGCCGTGTCAAGACGATCGACGCGCGTGCTGCACGGAATGGCCGGCATCTTCCTCGGCCTCGCTATCGGCGGGCAGGCGTCCGCCGACCCGGTCACGACCTCCACTCTCGGCTGGGCCATCAACGGCATCGTCAGCGAGGTGGCTCGCGCGGGTGACGTCGCCTTCGTCGGCGGCTCGTTCGGCACGGTGGCGCCGGCACCCAATCTGGTTCACGGCTTCGCGACGTTCGCCACCGATTCGGCGGTCCCGGTCCTGCCGCGGCTCGACGTCAACGGCCGCGTGCGCGCCGTCGTGGCACTGCCCGGGGGCGGGTGGCTCATCGGCGGCGAGTTCACGCAGGTGAACGGTCAGACGCGAAACCGCATGGCGCGCCTTCTCGCGGACGGCACGCTCGACCCCACGTTCTCGGTCTCGATGAACGGGACGGTCTGGGCGATGGCCGCGAGCGGCACCCGTGTCTTCGTCGGCGGCTCGTTCACGACAGTGAACGGCTCGCCACGCCTTCGGATGGCCGCGCTCGACGCCGCGACGGGGGCCGTCGACGCTACCTTCACCCCGGACGTCGAAGGCGGCTCGAGTCCGTCGGTGTGCAGCCTCGTGGTGAGTGGGGCCACGGTGTATTTCGGCGGCTCGTTCGCGATGGTCAACGGCGCCGCGCAGGCCAACCTGGGCGCGGTGGATGCGACCACCGGCGATTCGGCGGCCGGATTCACCGGGACAGCGGACGGCCCCGTCAACGCGCTCGCTGCCAGCGGCACGTCGCTGGTGGCCGCGGGCGAGTTCACGAACATCGGCGGCCAGGCACGTCGGGGCGTGGCGCGGCTGGTGGCCGCGACGGGCCTGGCCGACGCGGCGTTCGATGCCGGCGCCGACGGCGACGTCGCCGCGGTGGCCGTGTCGGGCACGACGGTCTTCGTTGGCGGGTCGTTCGGGCACATGGGCGGCCAGCCGCGAGAGCACCTCGCGCAGCTGAACCTCGCCGACGGCAGCGCGACGCCGTGGAACCCCGGCGCCGACGCCGACGTTCAGAGCCTGGCGGTTGCCGGAACGGCACTCGTGGTCGCCGGGGACTTCGACGAGGTCGGTGGCGCGGAGCGTCTCTATCTCGCGGCGCTCGACACGACGAGCCCGGCCGGTGCCGCCCTGCCCTGGAACCCGTCGCTCAACGACGGCGCCGACTTCGTCCACGTGGATGCCGCGGGCCACGTGTTCGCGTCGGGCAGCTTCAACTTCTTCGGCGCGGTGAAGCGCGAGAACCTGGCGGCCATCGACCTGCTCACCGGCGAGCTGCTGCCGTGGAACCCGGGCGCCAACGGCTGGATCCGCGCGCTCGACGTCCTGGGCAACACGGTGTACATCGGCGGCGACTTCACGACCATCGGCGGCGAATCGCGCGCGCACATCGCCGCGCTCGACGTGGTGACTGGCGCGGTGTCGTCCTGGACCGCCGAACCGAACGCGCGCGTGAACGGCCTGATGGTCTCGGGCAACGCGGTCTACTTCGTCGGCGAGTTCTCGCAAGTGAAGAACAGCACGTCGCGCGGCCGCGGTGCGGCCGTGGGCGCCGACGGCACGGTGCTGCCATGGAACCCCGCGGCCAACGCCGCCGTCGAGTCGCTCTTCGTCGAGGGCGAGCGCGTCTACCTGGGCGGCGACTTCACCACCCTCGGCGGCGTGTCGCACGAGCGGCTCGGCGCCGTGGACGCCACGACGGGCGCCGAGGTCACGGCCTTTGCGCCCTCGGTAAACGGCCCGGTCTACCGTGTGGACGCGCAGGACGGCCTCGTCTTCTTCGGAGGCGATTTCAGCCTCGTCAACGGCTCCACGCGCGACAACGCGGCGGCGGTGAAGTCCGCGCCCGGCATGCTCGACGATGGGGAGCTCCAGGGATGGAACCCGCAGGTCGGCGGCCCGGTGTACGACATCGATGCGTTCGGTGACGATGTGTACCTGTCTGGCGGGTTCGGCTCGGTGGGCGGCGAGTCGCGCCCCGGGATTGCCATGGTGGACGCGCTCGCGGACGGTGGAGCGGTCCGCGCGTGGGAACCGGAAGACGTGAGCGGCGGCGCGGTTTCGGTGATCGAC
>CAZLBU010000146.1:5681-7287 GCA_964557815.1 uncultured Bifidobacteriaceae bacterium
GCTGCTCAACGATCTCGACGGCATCAGCATCGGCGCCGTGCTCTACCCCGAGGCCAGTCTCGTGGGCGCGCCGCCGCCGCCGACCACGCCGGAGATTCTCATCCGCGGCTCGCGGCTGACGATGTCCTGGAATGCGCCGCCGCTGGGTGCCAGGCCCTCGGCGTACGTCATCGAGGGCGGCAGCGGCCCGGGCGGCCGGAACCTGGCGAACTTCTCCACCGGCAACACCGAGACGTCGTTCACGGCCAACGGGCTCGCCGCCGGCACCTATTTCGTGCGCATGCGCTCGGCGAACGCGTTCGGCGCCGGCGCAGCAACCCTGGAGCAGGCGGTCGTGGTCGGCGCGGCGGGATGCTCCGGGCCGCCGGCGCCGCCGCTCGACGTGCGCGCATCGGTCAGCGGCGCGACGGTCAGCGTGACATGGCGTGAAGCGCCGCAGTCGATCGCCACGTCGTATCGGCTCCTCGCCGGCACGGCCAGCGGCAGCAGCGACATCGGCACTTTCGACGTGGGGGGGACCACTTCCTTCTCGACCACCGCGCCTCCGGGGGCGTACTTCGTGCGCGCGCAGGCCGTGAACCCGTGCGGGGTCGGGGCACCATCGGCCGAAGCGGTCGCGATCGTGGGCAGCGTGGCCGTGCCGCCGGGACCGGTCTTCGCGCTGTCAGGCGGCGCCTCGGGATCGACGGTGTCGCTCGAGTGGGCCGCGCCGTCGGTGGGTACCGGGCCCTTCCAGTACCGCGTGGAGGCGGGCAGCGCCCCAGGGCTCTCGAATCTGGCGACCCTCACGGTGCAGGCGCCGGCATTCGCGACGGCTGGCGTGCCGGCGGTCATCTACTACGTGGGCGTGCGTGCGGTTGGTGCCGCCGGCGTGGGTCCGGCGAGCAACGAGATCGTCGTCGTCGTGCAGTGACGACCGGGAGACCGAGGGGTTCGAAGTCGACGGGCGGCGCAGGCTGCGCCGGGCACTTGGATGCGCTTGCGAGAGGCGCGCGCCCGGCGGCTGGGAACGGCCCGCGTTGAACGCGACTTCGAGCCTCGCGGTCTTGCGGCGTGCGGGCGTCAGAGGACGGCGCGCGCCGCCAGGGCGCGTTCGACCGCCTGCTCCACCGTATCCGCCACCACCGTGATGTGGCCCATCTTCCGGCCCGGGCGCGGGTCGCTCTTGCCGTACAGGTGCAGCGCGGCGCCGGGCACCGCGAGCGCGGCGTCCCAGTCGGGCTCGCCTTCCGCCCAGATCTCGCCCAGCAGGTTCGCCATGGCCGCGGGCCTGGCCTGGGCGGTGGATCCGAGCGGCAACCCGCAGACAGCGCGGACCTGCTGCTCGAACTGGCTGGTGGCGCACGCCTCGATGGTGAGGTGACCTGAGTTGTGCGGCCTCGGGGCAATCTCGTTCACCAGGAGCTCGTGATCGCGTGTGACGAAGAACTCCACGCACAGCACCCCGACGTACCCGAGCTCTTCCATCACGCGGCGCGCCAGGGCGGCGGCCTGGGCCGCCACGGCCCTCGGCACCCGCGCAGGCGAGATCGAGACGTCGAGGATGTGGTTGGCGTGCTGGTTCTCGATGGCGCCGTAGTCGACCATGGCGCCGTCGAGTCCGCGG
>CAZLBU010000147.1:0-4344 GCA_964557815.1 uncultured Bifidobacteriaceae bacterium
GTGCGCGCGGCCGTCACCGCATTGACCGTCGTGCCATTGACGATCGTGAAGGTCCCGAGCAGGTACACGCGCCCGTGGGCGATGGCTACCTGCTTGATCGGGCCATTGGCGGTGATCCGATAACGGGGATCGACCGTGCGATCCGGCCCGACGCGCGCGAAGTACGCCTGCGGCTGCCCGGCCACTCGCGTGAATCCGCCCACGACCACCCAGCCGCCCAGGCCGTCCGGCACGATGGCGTTGACCGTGCCGCCGAATCGCGGGAAGCGCCCGGGCATGAACCTCCCCGCCACATCCACGACCACCGCACCACCCGTTGGTGCGCTGACGTGGCTGAAAGAGCCGGCGATGAAAAGGCGGCGGCCGATCTGGGCAACCCGCCCCACATACCCGTCGACGGCGCCAAACGACAGCGGCGTCTCGGCGTACTGCGCGGCGGCGGTCAGGGGCACGAGGAGGACGAGGGAAACCACGCGAACGATTCCTCCCCACATTGCACGCCTCCTTCGGCTACCTTACTCCTTCTTCCTGACTCCCGACTCCAGACTCCCGACTCCCGATCCCTGATCCCTGATCCCTGATCCCTGTCCTCACCGCACCTCCACCCTCACCTCGTTGCTGTACGGGCTCGCGCCGCAGCTGTTCAGGCCGATGACGCGCACGTAATACGTGCCCGGCGGCGCCGTCGTCGTGAAGCTCGTGGCCGGCCCCGGCACGCCGATGGCGCCCAGGTTGTCGATCCCCGGCGCGGTGCCGGCGACGATGCGCTGCGTGTTGGCCACCGGTCCGGCGTCGGGCTGCTCCCACGTCAGGGTCACGGCGCCGCCCGCGACGCTCGCCGCGAGGTTGAACGGCGCCAGCGGCGGCACGCTGTAGCAGAACGAGTCGGTGGCGTCCACGTCGATGATCAACTCGCCGGATGGCGCGCTCGCCCCCGCCGCGTTGACGGCGCGGATGCGCCCCCAGTAGCGCCCGGGCGGTGCGTCGATGGTGAAGCTGGTGGCGCCGCCGCCAAGAGGCAATCGCGCGACGTCGCTCAGCCCTTCCACCGTTCCCGCTTCGAGCACGTACGCCGGGGGCGCCCCCGTGGAGGGCGGCCGCCACTGGAAGGTCAGGCTCGTGCCCTCCGTGACCGCCGTGGCCTCGAGTGGCGGTGGCGGCACGTCCGGCGGGCCCACGGCGAACGACACGTCCTCCGTCGAGTGGCTGGTGCTGAGCGGGCTCGTCGTGCGCACGCGCGCGAAGTACGTGCCCGGCGGAACCGAGCCTGAGATCGATGTGGCATCGGCCGCCAGGGCGAACGTCGCCACGTCGCTCGCGCCCTCGCTCCGTCCGACTTCCACGCGAACACTTGTCCAGGCAGGCGGACCGGCTGGCAGGGACCAGGCGAACGTCACGCCGCTCCCTGCCTGCGTGACTGTGGGCTGCGAAGGTGATGGCAGGGCCCGTGGATAGCACCTGACGCTCGAGTCAGACGGGACGAAGCAGTCCGCTGTGAACGAGAGCCGGTCGAAGAGAATGAAGCCATCGAGCGCGGGCCGCCATGGCTCGGGCCGCAGGCTGGCGGCCGAGATCGCCAGCAGCCTGCCCTGCAGGGGCTGGCCGCTGAAGCTCGCGGCGGGGACGACGTAGAGCTTCCCGTCTGGTCCCACCTCCATCTGCGCGCCACCCGGCACATCCGGGTTCCAGTCAAGGGCGCGTCCCGTCACGGGATCGAGTTCCGCGAGTCCCCGCCGGCGTTCGCCGCCGATTCTCCGGAACGGCCCGGCCGCCACGAGCCGGCCGCCCCAGAGGCGAACCGTGTTCACCAGCGATTCGGGCGACGCGTCGAACGGCAGCACCACACCCGTGCTCATGTCCACCGCAGCGAGGTACGGCCGCGCCACGCCGTTCACCGTGGCAAAGGGCCCCGCGATGTAGAGCGTGTCGCCCACGACGTCGAGGCCCGAGACGTAGTTGCCTAGCGGCCCCCCGAGCGAGATGGGCAACGCCTGCCGCGACCAGTCCGCGATGGTGATCGCTGCCACTTCCGCGGGCGCGACCGAGTGCAGGACCGCGACGATGATGCGTCCGTTCGCGATGCGGTGCCGGACGAGCGAGACGTCGTTGCCGAAATCGAGGGAGCCGAGCACGGCGCCCGTCGCCGGATCGATCTTCTGGACGCGACCCTCGCGCGTGATGGCGAACAGGAACGTGCCGTCGGTGTCCAGCCGATCGACGATGGAGTATTGAGGGAGGGCGGCCGACCACGGGTCAATCGCCCCGGTGTCCAGATCGATCGACGCAATGTTCGAGCGTGCCTCGCCATCGATGCCGTTGAAGTTGCCGACGATCACGGCCCCTTCTGGCGCCGGCGCCACGCCGGCAATGCCCCCGAACGGCTGAGGGCGCCACGGCAACCGAAGGCCGGTCCCCGCATCGAACGCCACGCCCGCGGCCACGATGGCAGGCCCGAGGCGCGTCATCCACCCCACGTGGGGCGCCGGGTTCTCGGCACGCCACGACAACGGCTGTCCCGAGGCGGCATCCACGGCGGCGACGCTGAACTGACCGTCCGCGGTCCGGAAGTAGCCGCCCATGTACAGCCGGCCGCCGTCGAGCAGCAGGGCACCGATACTGGTGTAGTCGCCGTAGGTCCCGCTGAGGTACTGGAAGGTCAGCCCCACCGACCACGGCACGTCCTCCCCCGTGAGCGGGTCCACCGCCCATACCGGACGCTCGTATCCGAATCCTCCGACGTAGACACGCGCGCTCGACGCCGCGATGGCATGGACGAAGGCCTCGCGCTCGAACAGCATCGCGCCGCTGGCGGAGTCGAAGCCCCACAGCCGCCCCGAACCCGCCCCCGGCCATCCGCTGGCGTAGACGCCGATGGACGAGATGGAGAGCGCGCTGACGGTACGGCCCCCCGCATCGAAGCCCGCGGCAAACGACGACAGGGCCCCCGTCGCCGCGTCCAGGGCCGCCAGACCACCACGGCGAACGCCGTTGATGGTCGTGAAGCTCCCGGCGAGGTAGACCCGCCCGTGCGCGATCGCGACCTCTCGAATCGGCCCGTCCGTGGTGAGGCGGTACCGCGGATCCACCGTGCGGTCCGGCCGCACGCGCGCAAATCCTGCCTGCGGCTGTCCGGCGACGCGGGTGAATCCGCCGACGACCACCCAGCCGCCGAGACCATCCGGGACAATGGCCTCCACCGGCCCGTCGAAGCGCGGAAAGGCGCCTGGGACGTGTGCGCCAGCAGTGTCCACGACGACGGCGCCGCCGGTGGGCAGGCTCACGCGCGAGAAGACCCCGCCGATGAAGAGGCGCCGGCCGATCTGCGTGGCGGCGCTCACGAACTGGTCCACGGCCGCCAGCGTTCGCGGCGAGTCGGCGTACTGCGCGGCGGCGCCTCGAGGGGCCAGCAGCCCCAACACGACGCACCACATCGCAGCCACGCCCGCACGTCGCTTCATTGTCATAGTGGCTCGACTCCGTTTCTGCCTTCTGCCTTCCGCCTTCAGGTCGCGAACCTGCGGCGTCACGGCACCACGGCTTGAACTGCGTGGCGAAGCCGCCGCCGCAATCGGAGAGAACGAAGAACGGAGGGGAAGCCGCTCCTCGATAGAGGGATCGGGGTCGTGGCATATCTGCCTCCGCAGGCAGAGTCTCGCATCGTGGGACGAGCGCCTCAAGCCGCGGACCACGCCTGTTCGGAGTGCGGCGAAACCGCGGGATGCGTCCGTCTACAATTGGCACCTCACCGGGTCACTTCTCGCTTGTCATCACCTCCAGGCCCGGCTTGGTCTCCCTCAGGATCTCGACGATCGCCGTGCGCAGCGCGGGTGTGAGGTGCGCGTACTTTGGACGCGTGTCGCGCCCTGCGAGTACGGCGCCCAGCCGCGCGGCCACCGCATCGCGCGCGGTCGCCGGCAGCGTGTCGAACATCGGCGTGTAGACCATGTAGCTGAGCGGATACGCCATCGTCCGCCCCTCGAGCTTCAGCTCACGCAGCGACCGCCCCTTCGAGTCCCGCGGGCCCATCGCGGCGAACGCCTCGGCAAAACCGGAGGAACCCTCGACGCGCCCGGGGATGGGCGCCTCGTCCACGAACAGCAGGTAGTCCACCAACTCGCTCACCGACTCGTCCACCCGGTCCGGCGTGCCGGCGCGCGCCTCCCAGTTCAGGCGCGTGATGAGGTTCGTGGCGTGCACCTGGTGATCGAACACCAGCAGCGCGGCGATGTCGCTGGTATGGGCCAGGTAGCGGGAGGTGTCGAATTCCCCTTCCACCGTGGCCAGCTTCTGCGCCGGCCCCTTTCGCGGCGTGGGCTGCAGCATCGGCTGGTTGCCCATGTGCCG
>CAZLBU010000147.1:4354-7241 GCA_964557815.1 uncultured Bifidobacteriaceae bacterium
CGGCACCGCTTTGCCTGTCACAAACCATCCGCCCCATCGCTCCTCGATGGGCAGGCGATGGTCCACGAAGCCGCCGTTGGCGTATTCGAGCTCGTTCTGCCGAGGGTACACGGTCTGCAGCACGGGGCCGGGCACGGCCAGGGTATCCCACGACAGGTGGCAGGCCAGGCAGGTGTCGTTGCGCTCGAAGCGCGGCGCGGCCAGCGGCTGTTGCGGCAGCGTGTAGAACACCATGCCCTGCCGCGGATCCTGCCCGGCCATCTCCAGCACGTCGCCGTTCCTGACCCAGGCCACGGCCACGTCATCCCTGAAGTAGACCGCTCGCGGATTGCCCTTGTTGATCTTCTTCGCCTGGAGGCTCGTCTCCGCGAACGCGAGCATCTGCGACGATACGGGGATCTGCAGCGCCTCCAGCACGGACTTCAGGTAGCCCGCGCCGGCCTCGTCGAAGGTGAGCGTGACCGATCCATCGGCGAGCTTCCGGTTGAGCTCGGCCACGGGGTCGTTGACGGCCGCGGTGCTGTAGGCGATGGCCGGATGGTCGCGATTGCCGGCAAACGCGCCCGGGCGCTGGGCAATGGCGGATAGGAGGCTGAGGCCGAACACGCCGGTGACGACGAGAAAGGCGGCCGCGTGTGTCACGGGTTGTCGCGCCAGGGGCAGGGGCTTGGGGCTTGGGGCTTGGGGCTTGGGGCTTGGGGCTTGAAGTGAAGTCTTGGGGTCTTGGGGTCTTGAGGTCTTGAGGTCTTGCGGTCTTGCGGTCAGCGCAGGGGTGACACGAGGTCGGGCTTCGTGTCCTTCAGGATCTCGAGAATGGCCTGGCGCTCCTCCGCGCCGAGGTGCGCGTACTTCGCCGAGGTGTCGCGGCCGGTCAGGACCGCGGCAAACCGTTCGATCACCTGCGCGCGGGCCGACGCAGCGATGGCGTCGAACATCGGCGTGTCGATCATGTAGCTGAGCGGGTAGCGCATCAGGCGGCCGTCGAGCTTCAGGTCGCGCAGCGACCGGCCGTTCGCGTCCCGCGGCCCGCGCGCGGCAAACACCTCCGCAAATCCCGAGTTGCCTTGCACGGGCTCCTCGAGGGGTGCCTCACCGACGAACAGCAGGTAGTCCGCCAGGGCCTCGGCCGCGTCGCGCACGCGTGACGCATCGCCCAGCCGCGCCTCCCAGTCCAGCCACGTCATCATGTTGACCGCCTGTGCCTGATGCTCCAGCACCAGCAGCGCCACGATATCGCTGGTCTTCCTCAGGTAGCCCGCGGTGTCGAACTGCCCCTCCACGCTCGCGAGCGTGGGCGCGGGTGCATCGAGGACCGACGGCTGGATGAGCGGCACGTTGCCCTTGTGCCGCGCCGGCACTCGCGTCCCCGTGACGAACCACCCGCCCCACCGCTCGTGCATCGGCCGCCGGTGATCTACGGGGCCCCCCTCCAGGAAGTCTCCGGCGCTCTTGCGCGGGAAGGTCGTCTTCACCGTCAAGCCCGGCACCCCGAGCGTGTCCCACGTGAGGTGGCACGACACGCAGTGCTCCTGCCGGCCCAGGTGCGGCCGGTCCGACGGCACCTGGCCGATGGAATAGAAAATGGTCCCCTGCCGCGGATCCTGCGCGGTGACTTCGAGCAGATCGCCGCCGCGCACCCACGCCACCGACACGGTGTCGTTGAAGTAGATGGCACGCGGGTTCTGCTGGTTGATCTTGCCCGCCTGAAAACTCGTGGGCGAATAGACGAGCACCTGGGATTCGACGGGGACGTCGAGCGCCTGCAGCACGGACTGCAGGTAGCCGGTTGCCGGATCAAAGACCAGCGTGGCCGCGCCCGCCGCAAGCAGATCGTTGAGCGCGCTGACCGGCGTCGACACCGGCGCCGTCCCGTACGCGATGGCGGGATGGTTGCGCGAGTCGACAAACGCGTCGCGCCGCTGGGCGACGAGGACGACCCAGCTCCCGGCGATAAGCGCGGCGACGACCAGTGGAAAGCTGACGCGAGCCATGTGAACGGGCACGCCGGGGCCAAAGCCCCGGCATGACGATGACGTATTGTAGCCGTCCCCTCCCACCCCGAGCGACGGGAGGGGCCCACCGCGCGCGTGAGCGCGCGGCCTAGTACCGGTAGTGCGCCGCCTTGTACGGCCCTTCCACCGGCACGCCGATGTAGTCGGCCTGCTCCTGCGTCAGCGTCGTCAGCTTCACGCCCAGCTTGTCCAGGTGCAGCCGCGCCACCATTTCGTCCAGCTTCTTCGGCAGGATGTACACCCGCCGCGCGTCGTACGTCGTGCCCGACAGCGTCTCTCTACCGGTCGCGCTGAAGTGCAGATCCAGCTGCGCCACCACCTGGTTGGTGAACGACGAGGACATCACGAAGCTCGGATGGCCGGTGGCGCACCCCAGGTTCAGCAGGCGGCCTTCGGCCAGCACCAGGATGCTGTGCTCGCCGCGCGTGCCCTCGGCCGGGAACACCCACTCGTCGTACTGCGGCTTCACGTTGACTCGCGTCGCGCCGCTCTTCGCCAGGCCGGCCATGTCGATCTCGTTGTCGAAGTGGCCGATGTTGCCGATGATGGCCTTGTCCTTCATCCGCTTCATGAGATCGACGGTGAGGATGTTCTTGTTCCCCGTCGCCGTGATGAAGATATCGGCGGTTCCGACGACCTCATCGATCGTCGTCACCTGGTAGCCTTCCATCGCGGCCTGCAGCGCGCAGATGGGGTCGATCTCGGTGACGATGACGCGGCAGCCCTGGCCCTTGAGGGCCTGGGCGCAGCCCTTGCCCACGTCGCCGTAGCCGAACACGACCGCCACCTTGGCGGAGAGCATCACGTCGCTCGCGCGGTTCAGGCCGTCGATGAGCGAGTGGCGGCAGCCGTAGAGATTGTCGAACTTGCTCTTG
>CAZLBU010000148.1:0-3312 GCA_964557815.1 uncultured Bifidobacteriaceae bacterium
GGTCGAACCAGACGTTCGCACGGCTGATGGACGAGCTGGCCGGCACCGAGAACCGCATCGCCGTGGCGCGGGCGCGGTACAACGAGCCCGTCCAGGCCTACAACACGCAGCGGCGTTCGTTCCCGTCCAACATCACGGCGGGCATCTTCGGCTTCAAGGAATACCCGCTGTTCCAGGCACCGGAGGCCGCCAAGCAGGTGCCGAAGGTCGATTTCTCCCGCCCGCAATAGTCCCACTCCCGCCGGGGGTGCGGCCGCCCCCGGGTTCCAACCCTTCAGCCCGACGCGCCATCCAACTCCATGACGGTGGACGACGTCGTCCTTGCGGCCAACGGAGATGCAGCCGCCTTCGAGCGGGTGTACCACGCCCACGTGCCACGGGTGCACGGCCTCGCACGCCGCATGGCCGGGCCAGAGGCGGCCGACGAGCTGACGCAGGACGTCTTCGTCCGCGCGTGGCAGAAGCTGGGCACGTTCCGCGGCGAGTCGTCTTTTGGCACGTGGCTCCACCGGCTGGCGGTGAACGTCATCGTCGAGCGCTTCCGCACGCTGGGGGTGGCGCGCGACCGGTTCCTGCCGGACGGCGAGGCCGTGCTCGACATCGCGCCAGCGGCGCCGCGGTCGCGGCCCGACCTGGGCATGGACCTGCAGGTGGCGATCGAGCGGCTGCCGCCGGGGGCCCGGACGATCTTCGTGCTCCACGACGTGGAGGGCTACCGGCATGAAGAGATTGCCACGATGCTGGGGGTGTCGGCCGGGACATCGAAGTCGCAGCTGCACCGGGCGAGGCAGACGCTGAGGCAGACACTGAACGCCGGCAGGCCGCAGATGAGCGGCAGATGACGCAAACAGCCGCAGATGAGACGCAGAGGACGCAGATGACGCAGATGGCGCAGATGGGGGATCGGGGCGGCATCGACGTACGCCGGCCGGGGCCGGCGGGCGACGACCCGCTGGGTCACGACGATCCGTTGCTCCAGGCCATTGAAGCACTGGCTGACGCGCCGCCGGAGCGCAGCCTGTGGCCGGGGATCGAGGCACGAATTATCCGGCGGCCCGGTGCATCGAGGTCGTTCACGTTCACCCTGCCGCAGCTCGCAATGGCGGCGACGCTGCTCATCGCCATCTCGGCGGGCGTGTCGTGGCTGGCCATGCGGCCCGCGCCCGCGACGCCCGAGGTCGCCATCCGCGCGGTGGCGGAGCCGACCGATGCCGTGCAGGGCGACGTGCAGCGCGCGACGTTTGCCGACGCGGCCTACGACGCGGCGGTGGCGGATCTCGAGCAGGTGCTGCGGGAAGGACGCGACACCCTGGACCCGCAGACCGTGATGGTGCTCGAGCGGAACCTGGCGGCCATCGACGAGGCGATTCGACAGTCTCGGGCCGCGCTCGATGCCGACCCGGCCAACACCTACCTCAACTCGCACCTGGCCGATGCGCGTCGCCGGAAGCTGGAGCTGCTGCGGCAGGCGGCGCTGCTCTCCAACGCGGGTGAGATGTGAACACGGATGGCGCGGATATCGTGGGCCGCAGAGACCGCGGACGACACGGAGACCGGACACACGTAGAGGGGATCCACGTATGCGACTGACGTGCGGAAGAACGGGGATGCTGGTGCTGCTCGGCGCGCTGGTGCCCGCGATGGCTGGGGCACAGGGCAATGCTCCGGACGAGGCCCAGCAGCCGCCCATTCAGGCACGGCCGGGCGGGCCCGAGAGCGCCCCGAGGACGACGCAGGAGGTGCCGGTCACGAAGGGCACGCGGCTCGTCCTCACCAACAACGCCGGCGAGGTCGTGGTGACCTCGTGGGAGCGCGACGCCGTGAAGGTGGAGGCCTCGCACAGCGAACGCGAGTCGGTGGACATCCAGACGGCCGAACAGACCCTCCGCATCCGCAGCCGGGCCACGCGCGGGCCGTCGAGCCTGGTGGACTACCGGCTGACCGTGCCACGGTGGATGCCAGTGAACCTCTCGGGCAGCTATCTCGAAGCGGCCATCGAGGGGACCAGCGCCGAGGTCACTGTGGAGACGGTGCACGGCAACGTCCGCGTGGTCGGCGGCTCGGGTGCGGTGGCGATCCGCTCGGTGATGGGAACCATCACCGTGGACAAGGCCAGCGGCCGCGTCCAGGCGACGACGGTGAACGAGGGCATCCGCCTCACGAACGTGACCGGCGACATGTCTGCCGAGACCACCAACGGCGACATCGTCATCCAGAACGCCCAGACGTCGAACCTCGAGGCGTCCACGGTGAACGGCGACTTGACGTTCAACGGCACCGTGAGGGACGGCGGCGCCTATCGCCTGACGACGCACAGCGGCGACATCCGGCTCGGGCTCGGCGGCGCGGCCAACGCCACGGTGTTCGTCCGAACGTTCCAGGGCGACTTCTCCGCCGACTTCGCCATCCAGCTTCCGGAGGGGCAGTCGCGCGACAGCGGCAGCACGCGCTTCAACTTCACGCTGGGCAGCGGCAGCGCGCGCATCGAGGTGCAGTCGTTCAACGGCGACATCCACGTCGCGCGCGGTGCGGTGCTCACGCCCGAGGAACGGCGGGAGCAGCGGCGCCGCGGGCGGGCTCCCGACGTTCCGGTCCCGCCGCCGGCCCCCGCTCCGAAGGCCACGCCGGCGCCCAAGCCACCGCCACCTCCGCTCGAGCCGGCATACAATAGCGCCCATGCGCATCTCGGACACGCTGCTCCCCGAGTACGACCGTGAGATGGCCGTCACGCGGAAGCTGCTGGAGCGCGTCCCCGACGGCCAGTTCGACTGGAAGCCGCATCCGACGAGCATGACGCTCGGCCGCCTGGCCGGGCATCTGGCGGAACTGCCCCACTGGGTGAGCATCACCCTCACGCAGGACAGCTTCGACATGAGCACGGCGCGGCCGGAGGGTTATCAGCCTCCGGCCACGCGCGAGGCAGTGCTGTCGCTCTTCGACGAACGTGTGGCGGCCGCGCGCGCGGCGCTTGCGGGACGCGGCGATGGCGAACTGATGGCCCCATGGACGCTGCTGCAGGGAAAGCAGGCGCTGTTCACCATGCCGAAGGCCACCGTGCTGCGCATGTTCGTCCTCAATCACATGGTGCACCATCGCGGCCAGTTGAGCGTCTATCTCCGCATGCAGGGCGTCCCCATCCCATCCATCTACGGGGCGAGCGGCGACGAAGCCAGCTGAACGGGTGCGCACGTGCGAGCGCTGACCCACGTGGCCGGCACGCTGGCGTTCCTGGCGCTGGCAACGCTCAACTCGGGCGGATACCGGTTCGGCGCCGCTGATCAGGCCTTCTACATTCCTGCTGTCCTGAAACGG